>CAJMRU010000275.1 GCA_905215845.1 uncultured bacterium | reverse complement strand
GATAAAAAAATAGAATTACAACAAAGAAGAATAGAAGCCCTTAAGATATATAAAAAAGGATTAATTCAAAAATTAATTGATTTTAACAATTACCCAGAAAGAAGTGTATCTGAATTTGGTACTATTATAACCGGTGCAACACCATCTAAATTAATCCCATCATATTGGAATAACGGCACTATAGTTTGGGTAACTCCCTCAGATATTACAGAAAGTAAAGATATTTATACTTCATATGATATGTTAACAGTGGATGGACTTAGTGCTGGTAGGTTTATTCCTGCTGGAAGTGTTTTAGTAACTTGTATAGCGAGTATTGGAAAAAATGCAATTTTGAAAACAGATGGTTCTTGTAATCAACAAATTAATGCTATAATTCCAAACGAAAATTTTAATGCTGACTACTTGTATTATTTATTTGAAATGAAAAAAGATTACTTACAGTCTATTGCAGGTACATCTGCAACCTCTATTATTAATAAATCTTCTTTCGAAAAGTTAGTGTTTAAAGTTCCGAGCATAGAACAACAAAATAAATCTTCAAAAATACTGAATTGTTTAGAGCTTAAAATTGAAAATGAGAAATTTAAATTAAAAAAGTTAAATTTACTCAAAAAATCACTATTGCAGCAAATGTTTATTTAAAAAGGATTACACCACAATGTAATCCTTTTCTTACTATTTTAGTTCTTTTAATCCTAGTTCTCTTAAATACTTATTAAGTTCTTCAGTTACCTTTTTATCTTCTTCATCTATTTTCTCTAATTCTATTTGAACAGCATCTAAATCTATTTCTGCTTCCTCTTCAAAAGTATCTACATAGCGTGGTATATTTAAATTATAATCATTTTCTTTTATTTCTTCCATAGTAGCTAAATGAGCATATTTCTCTACTTCTTTTCTTTCTTTATATGTATTTATAATTTTGTCTACATCTTCGTTTCTTAATCTATTCTGATTTTTTCCAGGTTCAAAATCTTTTGATGCATCAATAAATAATATATTATCACTTGTTCTACACTTTTTGAATACTAATATACAAGTTGGTATTGATGTTCCATAAAATATATTGACTGGTAATCCTATTACAGCATCTAAATAATTTTTATCTTCTATTAGGTATTGTCTAATAGTTCCTTCACTTGCTCCTCTAAATAATACACCATGTGGTAAAACTACTGCCATTGTTCCATTGTCATCTAATAGATAAATCATATGTTGAATAAATGCATAATCAGCTTTTGATTTTGGTGCTAATTTTCCATAATTGCTAAATCGCTCGTCATTTAAAAATTTCTGATCTGCAGACCATATTTGCGAATATGGTGGATTTGCAACAATCGCTTGAAATCTCATTTTCATATGTTCTTCACATGGATTTTCTAAAGTATCTCCATTATATATGTCAAATCTATTAAAAGGAACTCTATGGAGTAGCATATTCATTCTAGCTAAGTTGTATGTTGTACTAACTTTTTCTTGTCCATAAAAAGCACTTACTTTTACATCTTTTTGTCTTGCTACTCTTAATAATAATGAACCAGAGCCACAAGTTGGATCATATACATTCTTTAAGTCTTTAATTTCCATTGTTACTATTTTAGCAAGTATATTTGAAACTTGTTGCGGAGTATAGTATTCTCCTGCTTTTTTGCCCGCACTTGCTGCAAATTGTCCTATTAGGTATTCATATGCATCTCCTAAAACATCGATTTCTGTATCCTCAAATGCAAAATCTATATCATTTATCTTTTGCATAATTGTTCCTATTAATTTACTTCTTTCTTTTTCTCCTCTACCTAATTTTGAAGAATTTAGGTCCATATCTTCAAACAAATTCTCAAAATCATGTTGACTAGCATTTCCAAATGTAGATTCTGAAAGTTTGCTAATTGCTTTGTTTAATATTGATATATCAAAATTCCCAGTTTCCACTAATTTTATCAAATTAGAAAATAAATACTCTGGCTCTATAACATATCCAACATCACTGTCTTTTGTTAAATCTTCAATTATAGCTTCTCTATACTCTTCTTTTTTCCATGCTTGTTCATATGTTAGTTTATCTTTATTTAAAAGTTTTTCTTCTATGTAACTTACTAATCTTTCTGATAAAAATCTATAAAATATTAATCCTAATATATA
>CAJMRU010000274.1 GCA_905215845.1 uncultured bacterium | reverse complement strand
CCACTTTGTGGTTTCTTCATTTTCTATTTATATTATATAGATATTATTTAATTTTGTTAAATAAAAAAATAAACCTCTTTCGAGGAAAAGAAAAATCTTCTTTTTAAGTAGCTCAATCACTATTTTTTCGAGTTCCAAACATTTCGAACAAAGCAAATATAAACCAAAAAATAGCCCAAAAAATACGTAATCCATGTGCTTTATTAAGTTGAACTTCCATATGAAATTGGAATAGATTTATAAGTGATAATGCACTCATAAAACATATAAGTGGTATTTTGTTCCAAGTTTTCTCTCTCCCATATGTAAAAGAAATGAAAAACAATAAAGCAAAACAAATGATTAGTTCAACAATGTTAAAAAAATCATAAATGTCAGTAATTGCTACCATAATAAATCCTCCTTAAAATCTTTTATAGTTGTTTTTGAGTTATATATGTTAAACCAAAAAGCTAAGAGGAATATCCCTCTCACTAATTAGTGATAATTGGGTAATGATATAGGAATCGTCATATATCTAAATAATTATAGCACATTTTTGCATAATTTACAATCATATAAAATTATATTAAAATACGATTAGAGAACATATTGAATAAAAATAAAACATCTGATAAAATATATAAAAATAAACAAGGAAAGGAGAGCATAATATATTTAAAATTCTAAATATATCATGCAATAAAAAATGATTTCACAATTAATAGTTTTAACAATACTAATATTAATAAATGCATATTTTGCAGCAAGCGAAATAGCCTTTATCTCATTAAATGATGCAAAGATAGAAAAACAAGCAAAAGAAGGAAATAAAAAAGCAAAACAAATAGAAAAAATGTTAAAAACACCAAGTAAATTCTTAGCAACGATACAAATAGGAATAACATTAGCAGGATTTTTATCAAGTGCATTTGCATCTGAAACATTTGCAGACAAAATAGCACCATACTTATACAATATGATTCCAGCAATAAGTTTAGGAGTTTGGAAAAGTTTATCAATAATTTTCATAACAATAATATTATCATTCTTTACACTTGTATTTGGAGAATTAGTCCCAAAAAGGCTAGCTATGAAACATTATGAAAAAATATCATTTGCAACAATAGGAGTAATAAGAGCAATATCAATAATAACAGCACCATTTGTAAAATTACTAACATCTGTAACAAATGGAATTTCAAAAATATTTGGCGTAGGAGAAAATGAAGAAGAGACCATTACAGAAGAAGAAATAAAAATGATGATAGACCAAGGACAAGAAAGTGGAACAATAAAGGAAGATGAAAAAGAACTTATAAACAATGTGTTTGAATTTAATGATATAACAGTATCAGAAATAATGAGACATAGAAAAGATATTTTTGCAGTAGATATAAATATAAGCACAGAAGAACTTTTAGAAGAACTTTCAAAAGAAGAATATAGATATAGTAGAATCCCTGTATATGATGAAACCATTGATGAAATAAAAGGAGTTTTATATGTAAAAGATGTATTAAAAAATATAAATAAGAAAACTTTTAAAGTGAAAAATGTTATAAAAGATGCATATTTTATATCTCAAAATAGACTGATAAATGAAGTATTTAAAGAACTACAAAAAAATAAAAAGCAATTAGCAATAATATTAGACGAATATGGTGGAACGGCTGGAATTGTTACAATGGAAGATATATTGGAAGAATTAGTTGGAGATATATATGACGAATATGATAAAGAAGAAAGCGAATATGAAAAAATAGATGAAAACACATATATTTTATCTGGAAGTATGCCAATATTTGATGTAAATAAACTATTAGAAGCAGATATACCAGAAGGAGAATTTGATACAATTTCAGGATTTCTTCAAGATAAATTAGGAAGAATACCAGATGACAAAGAAAAGCCAATTATTGAAACAGAAAAAGTAACATATAAAATAGAAAAATCAGAAGATAAAAGAATAATAAAGATAAAAGCTTGTAAAAATAATATAGAAAAAATAGAAGAAGAAAGTTTATAGGTAACTCTTGCTAAAAACCTAAATATATAAAAGAGGAAAAAGAGTATGAAAAAGAAACATATAGTTGGAATAATAATTATATCAATAATAATAATCGCAACAGTTGGAGTTTTTATAGCAAAAAAAGTAATTGAAGAAGGAAAAA
>CAJMRU010000273.1 GCA_905215845.1 uncultured bacterium | reverse complement strand
CTCTTATATTTTTTATAATAACTTTATATTTTTTCATAAAATACCAACCAAAACACTTAAAAAAATTGTCTAAATAATAGAAAGGAAAAAGGTGGTATAAATGAAAAAGAAAGTTTTAATTATTTTAGTGATAGTTATAGTATTGCTATTGGTAATATATGGGGTCATATTTTTAATTGACTATAACAATATTTCACAAGGTAAATTGCCTATATTTGCAATAAAATCAGATACAGAAAATAGTGATAATAATAAGGATATAGTAATTATTCAAGATGGAAAAATTCAAAATGAAAATTTATTAAATGATTTTATAGAAAAAGCAAACAATAAAGAAACAGCAGCTTTACAAGTAAATAATATTTTAAATGAAAATACAGAAACAATTAAACTAGAATATGTGCCTGGAGAAAATGCCATTAATAATATTATATCAGAAAATGTAACTGTAACTTCTAATGTTCTTAGCCAAGAGGCAACAGCAGAAGATTATCAAAAGCATTATGGATATTACAAAATGACTAAAAATAATAAAGAAGAAAAATTTGATGATTTGCATTGGGAAGTAAAAAGGAAAACTACTGAAAATACAGTACAAGTTATATTTTATGGATATCTTTTAGAATTAACAGAAATACCATTAATATGTGAATATAATTTAGATAGCTCTTTATATGAAAAAAAATATGATTTAACATATGTCCAGAGAAAAGATATGGGATTAAAACAAATAGCTAAAATAAATCAATTTGATAATAATGACTTTGATGTATATACATTAGAAGGAGATGTAATAATTACAATAGAACAAGATATGGTATATTCATTAGAAGATGCTTTAAATCAAAAAGTAATAACTGTTAATAGTATTTTAGAACAAGCAAAATTAGATGCAAAATATGGAATTTGTGAAGCTGCTTTTTACAAAGATGGTGGAAGTATTGAATATAGATATAAAGATTATACAATATTAAAATTTAATACTTTAGATGGAAATAAAGATTTAATAATAGGAATGTCTGATTCTATCATAAATAATGATATATTGGAGAAAGTACAAAAGCAGAAATTGAATATGCAAAATTAAAAGGTAAGAGAATAACTTACTTAGAAAATGTTAAATAAAGTAATTAAGAAAAGAGGGAAAAATCATGGGGATTTTAGGAAATATATTGTGGTTTATATTTGGAGGCTTTTTTAGTGGTATTTCGTGGGTTTTATCTGGAGTATTATGGTGTATTACAATAGTTGGAATACCATATGGTAAACAATGTTTTAAATTTGCATCATTAGCATTTGCTCCATTTGGAAAAGATATAGAATATGGTGGAGGAGTACCATCTCTATTTGCGAATATAATTTGGATTATCTTCTTTGGAATTCCTATGGCCATTGAAAATTTTATTTTTGGTTGTTTATGGTGTATAACGATAATTGGAATTCCATTTGGAATGCAATTTTTTAAAATTGCAAAACTATCATTAGCACCTTTTGGAGCTAAAGTAAAATAAAAAAATCTTACTTAACTAGATAAATTAAGATTCAAAAAATTACTTTATATGAAAATATAGAGTAATTTTTTTGCTTGTGATATAATGCTATAAAATAGTAAATTGTAAAGGAGGTAAAATTAGAATATGGATAAGTTTAAGGAAATAAGACCTATTGTACTAGGAATAGTAAAAAAAGGTAAAAAAATTTTAGTGAGTGAGGGATATGATAAAATAAAAAATGAAATATTCTATAGAAGTATAGGAGGAGGTATCAATTTTTTAGAAAACAGTAAAGAAGCTTTAAAAAGAGAATTTAAGGAAGAACTTAATATAGACATTAATGTTGGAGAGTTTTTAGGGATATCTGAGAATATATTTACTTATAATGGCAAAAATGCACATGAATTAATATTATTTTATAATGTTGATATAAGTGATTCAGATTATAAGGAAAAATATCATATAATTGATGATAATTGTGAAACTGATGCAATGTGGATTAATATTGACAAGTTTATAAATAAGGAATTAAAAATATATCCAGAAGAAGTATTTAAATATTTAAAATAATAGTAATATCTAAATAAGTACTTGTCAAAAATATATAAAAAAACTACACAAAAATAAAATAGTGTGATATAATGTTAATGACTTTTGGAAATG
>CAJMRU010000272.1 GCA_905215845.1 uncultured bacterium | reverse complement strand
TCATCTTTTTTTCAATTCGTAAAATTTTGTGTCTATATATCTATTCTAACACCATCAAAGATATGAAAATGCTTAATATGGAAATAAAAAAAGCAACATATGAAGATGAGTGCCTTGAAAATGAATGGAAAATAGCATTATTTTATCGAGAAGAAGATGGGGATTTTCACTTTTTAAGAGAAGACTATCATAACAGATGGTCGCATAAAACAAAAGGAAGAAAGCCATCTAATAAAGATTATAGCAATGCAACAATTATTGATCCTAGATGGGCAAATTTAATGGAATATGAATTTGTAGATTTTTACAAGTTAAAATGCCATTAGACAAAAAATTAAATTAAGAAGTGTATTAGTATTGAACTATACACTTCTTAATTTATAAATAATAATTTAAAATAGAAAGGGCAGAAAGCTTTTGGGTAGCTGCATATGTGATTTTAAGGAATAAATTATTATTGCTTATGTAAAAACTTATCAAATAGATTAAAGAATAATACAAATTAATCCACCACTACCCTCATTAACAATTCTTTCTAAAGTTTCTTGTAATTTAACTTGAGCTTCTTCTGGCATCTTAGCAAGTTTAGTTTGTAAACCTTCATTAACAAGTTCATGTAAGCTTTTTCCGAAAATATTTGATTCCCAAATTTTTTTAGGGTCACTTTCAAATTCAGATAGTAAATAATTAACAAGTTCTTCAGACTGCTTTTCAGAGCCAACAATAGGAGAAACTTCAGTAGCAACATTGGTACGAATTAAGTGAATACTTGGTGCTGTCGCTTTTAATTTAACACCAAATTTTGAACCTTGTTTTACCATTTCAGGTTCTTCTAATATTAATTCGTCAATTGATGGAGTAACAATACCATAGCCTTTTCTATTAACTTCATCTAAAGCATAAGAGATTTTATCATATTTTTTCTTTGTACTAGCAAGTTCAGAAATAATACTAAATAAATCGCCTTCATTAGTAACTGCAACTCCTGTAATTTCAGATAGAACTTTATAAAACAATTCTTCTTTTAATTGTATTTCAACATTAACTTTTCCAGTACCTAGTTGAATATCTGAAATAGATGTTTTTGAAATAATTTCAGTTTGTTTAATAGTATCTACACAATTAGAGATTTCTTTTAGCATATTAATACTTGAAAAAGCATCTTTAATTTCCTTATATAATTCAGCTTTAAGAGGATGTTCGATACTTAATCCATCAATCCATCTAGGAAATTTTATACTAATTTGGTCAACAGGAAATTCATATAAAATTTTTGAGAAAATAGTATTAATATTTTCTATTGTTAAATATTCGCAATTAATTGGCATTACAGAAGTATTATATTTATCGCTTAGTTTTTTAGCTAGTTCCTTTGAATACTCAGAGTCAGGGTCATTAGAATTTAGCAAAATTATAAATGGCTTATTAAGTTCTCTTAACTCACTTACTACTCTTTCTTCAGCTTTAATATAATCTTCTCTTGGGATGTCAGTAATTGAACCATCTGTTGTGACTAAAATTCCAATAGTAGAATGTTCAGTTATTACTTTTTTCGTTCCAATTTCGGCAGCTTTTTCAAAAGGGATTTCTTCTTCAGACCAAGGTGTTTTTACCATTCTAGGCATATCATCTTCTAAATATCCAATAGCATTATCAACTAGATAACCAACACAATCTACAAGCCTTGTCTTAAATTTTAAATTATCATTTAATTTGATTTCAATAGCTTCATTAGGAATAAATTTGGGTTCTGTTGTCATTATAGTTTTTCCACCAGCACTTTGTGGAAGTTCATCTTTAGCTCGTTCTTTTTTGTATTCATTATCAATATTAGGAATGACTAATAAGTCCATAAATCTTTTTATAAAAGTAGATTTACCAGTCCTTACAGGGCCGACAACTCCTACATAAATATCACCATCAGTTCTTTTTGCGATGTCTTGATACAATCTTGTATTTTCCATCTATATACCTCCTTCATAAAATTCAAGAAATGTTTGTACTAAATTACTTTAATTAATGTATATTGATAAAACATAGAATATATTACAAGTTTTATAAAAAACTTGATAAATAAAATAACATATGCTAAAATAACACTATTAGAAAAAATCTTATAATGCAGTAAAACAATTGAAAAAAGTAATTATCTACTG
>CAJMRU010000271.1 GCA_905215845.1 uncultured bacterium | reverse complement strand
ATATTTATCTTCCTAACACCGTCATCTGAAATTTCAACACAAATAATACAATATATATTAAATAAAATAGTAAAACCAAAAATGATACCAAAAATAGACTTTTCAAAAGGAATAGATATTGAAAATTCTTGCATGATCATAATTCCAACCATTTTGAAATCAAAAGAAAAAGTAAAAGAACTGTCAAGAAAACTAGAAGTATATTATATAGCAAATAAATCAGAAAATATATATTTTACATTACTTGGTGACTGTACAGAAGAAGATACACAAGATAAAGATTTTGATGAAGAAATAATTAAAGAAGGAATAGAACAATGTAAAAGATTAAATAAAAAGTACTCAAAGGAAAATAATTTTCCTATTTTTAATTTCATATATAGAAAAAGAGAATGGAATGAAAAAGAAGGAAAATATTTAGGCTGGGAAAGAAAAAGAGGAATGATAACACAATTTAATGAGTACATTTTAGGAAATGAAGGAAATAAATTTAAGGCAAATACAATAGAAAATAATAAAGATATATTACCACAAATAAAATATATAATAACCTTAGATGCAGATACTGATTTAATACTAAATTCAGCATTTGAGTTAGTAGGAGCTATGGCACATATTTTAAATAAACCAATAATTGATGAGGAAAAAAATATAGTAACAGAAGGTCATGCACTTATTCAACCACGAATAGGAATTAACTTAGATGTAAGTTACAAAACTATTTTTACAAAATTATTTGCAGGAGATGGAGGAATAGATTCATATACAAATGCAATATCCGACTTGTATCAAGATGATTTTAATGAAGGAATCTTTACAGGAAAAGGAATATATGATTTACAAACATTTTCAAAAGTTTTAAAAAATGCAATACCAGAAAACACAGTACTAAGCCATGACTTATTAGAAGGTAGTTATTTAAGATGTGGTTTAGCAACAGATATATTATTAATGGACGGATATCCAACTAAATATAATAGTTTTATGAACAGACTATCTAGGTGGATTAGAGGTGACTGGCAAATTATAAAATGGATTACATCAAAGGTAAGTAACAAAGAAAATAAAATAATAAAAAATCCATTAAATTTTTTATCCAAATATAAAATTTTTGATAATTTAAGAAGAAGTTTACTAGATATATCAATATTATTTGCTTGTTTTATATCTATAATAATTGCAGTAATATACAAGATAGACATTTATCCAATAATTACAATTATGATATTAATAGGTATATTTCCATATTTATTAGAAATATTAAATAGATTAATTATGAAAAAAGAAGGAGAACAAAAACAAAAAACATTTGAGCCTAAAATTACAGGATATAAAGGAATTATTTTAAGAAGCATAGTCACAATTTCTTGTTTACCATATAAAGCATATATATCATTAAAATCTATTATGAAAACAATATATAGACTAACAATTAGTCATAAAAATTTATTAGAATGGCTAACCTCAGAAGAAGCAGAAAAACAAGCAAAAGATGATTGTTTTTCATATTATAAACAAATGTGGATTAATATTTTAATGGGAATAATTACAATAGGATTTTCACTAATTAGAAGTAATACAATAGGAGTTATATTAGGTATTTTATGGCTCATAGCACCATATATAATGTGTTATATAAGTAAAGAAATAAAAGAAACAAAAAGTTTAGAGAAATTAACCCAAAAGGAAAGAGATTATGTTTTAGAAATAGGAGAAAGAACTTGGCAATTTTTTAAAACATATTTAACAGAAGATAATAGTTATTTAATACCAGACAATTATCAATATGGAAGAAAAAATAAAATAGTAGATAGAACATCTTCTACAAATATTGGATTATCAATTTTAGCAGTAATTTCGGCATTTAACTTAAAATATATTAACCAAAAAGAAACAATAGATTTGTTGCAAAATATAATGGTATCAGTAGATAGTCTGCAAAAATGGAATGGTCATTTATATAACTGGTATAATATAAAAACTAAACAACCACTAATTCCAAGATATGTTTCAACAGTAGATAGTGGAAATTTTGTGGGATATTTATATGCAGAAAGAGCATTTTTAGAGGAGGTTTTAACTAAAGAAATAACAGAAAAAGAAAAATATCAAATGAACAATCAAATAGGAGAAAATTCAACTAAAAAAATAATAGAAGAAATTTTAA
>CAJMRU010000270.1 GCA_905215845.1 uncultured bacterium | reverse complement strand
TATAATCTCGTCTTTGACAGTTAGAAAGCGAAAAAAGTGCATTAAAGACTTTAGAATTAAGCTTTTTTGCACTTTTTGTCTTTGTAACGAATTGTGCTATATATGATGTTCTTTTGTGTATTTGATAATATTTCTCATTGTGGATCGTTTTATTATTTCTCTGTCTGTTTCAAAACCAAACAACTCATGCAGTAAATCTGTTAAATCTGTTCGTGTGTAAGAAGGTATATATCCTAATCCTTCTTTTAATTTTGTTACGTTCATCTTTCTCAATGTATCTATTATTTGTTCAGATGTATATTTTTTCTCTAATTTATATTCTAATATTCGATATATCAGAAGGGACAAGAAACAAATCAGGAAATGCGCTTTGATCCTGTCTTCTCTTTGCAGATAGATTGGTCGTGCATCAAAATCCGTTTTCATTATTCTAAAGCACTCTTCGATCTGCCATCTGCGTTTGTTGATAGCGATGATCTCCGCTACATCACCTTCCATATCTGTGCTTACCGCATAGAAACCATCATACATTGCTTCTTTATCTATAGCCTCCTGATCGATTTCGTAGATTTCTTCTTCTGCTACTTCTCCATTCGCTGTGATGGAAGTCCTCTTTGTAAATCTGCTTGGATCATTCGGATTTTTTCTATTCTTTTTGATTTTTCCATTTTTACTTATCATGTTTTTTGCTCTGTCTATCTGCCCTTGTCTTATCTTTTCCTGATAAGCTTTATATTTTGGAGAATAGGTAACGATAAGAGTTTCCGATATCTTTTTAGATTCTATAGGTACTTCTTTATAATAGATGGATTCATATACCTCTGGGTCATTTTCATCAAGATCTTTCAAATCAATGAATGTGCTGCTTCCTACTTTTCGATATTGTTTCGTATTTAAAGCGATATCTCTATCTTCTTTCTTTAATTTTTTTAATGACTGTGTAATGACATAGGATCTTCCTCCTATATCATTGAACAGTTTGTTATTCTGTGATGCCAGTCCACTGTCTGAGCAGTAGATGAATTCGGAACAGTCGAAATCCTGAATAACTTTATGTTCTAATGGTTTCAAGGATTTCTGTTCGTTTTGATTTCCGGGAAAGATATCAAAAGCTAAAGGGAAACCATCTCCATCCATGAATAACCCCATGCCTACGATAGGATTTGGACGATGTTCTTTGCTTTTTCCGTATTTTTTAAGTTCATCTTCTTGTTCGATTTCAAAGTAATAGTTCGTACAGTCATAATAAAGAACTTTTGTGTTTCTTTTATGAAGAAAGTTAGAATTTCGATAAACTTCCGCCTGTATGTAATCAGATTCCTCGGCCAATATAGATAAGGAACGATAGATATCCTGTAATTTATACTTTGGCTGTTCCAGCAGAGAATGAGCGAAAGAGAAAGAAGAGCGTTTACTGGAAGGATATAGAACACGAGCGTAGACAAGATCGCAGAGGATGCGATGGATATCATATTCGAATTTATGATGATTCTTAATATTACGACAAATATTGTCAAAATGAAGATTGGAACAGATGGATTGAAGGAATAGGTAGCCAACATTAAATAACAAAACTTCATTTTTTTTGATTTTTTTGTCGCTAGAGAAAGGTATGAGAACAGGTGCAGTATCCTGTTGATGGGATAAAGTGTCCTTTTTAGCTTCAGAACGAGCCCATTCCAATAATTTTTCTTCATTATTATCAAATTGAGGAAGCAGGTCATTTAATCGACCAAGCTTTCTAAAAATGCGACTAGAAGTTTTACCATTGTTTTTGCGATAAGAACTCATAATATAAATGCTTTTGGAATTGCCAGTGCCATTGATTGCAACGTACATATTCATCACCCAATATAATAATAACACATATAGCACAATATAGCACATAATAGAACATAAAATTTGACAAAAAAAGTAAAAGAAAAGCGCCTGTTTAAAGCGCCATAGTAAATTTATGAAATTTTATATGTGTCAAACTCCCGTGTTATTTATATTTTTCTTTCTATCTTAAAAGGTTTATCAACAACCTCATATACTACTTTATTTAGATCAAAAAAATCAATTATTTCATTTTTTTTGCCATTTGGAATTTTTACCACTCCTCTTCTCCTACCAATTATAATCTCGTCTTTGACAGTTAGAAAGCGAAAAAAGTGCATTAAAGACTTTAGA
>CAJMRU010000269.1 GCA_905215845.1 uncultured bacterium | reverse complement strand
GATATTTAAATACAAAAATAAACATATATAGAATATTGTGAATAATGGAAAGAAGAAAATTATAGAAAGTAGATTAAAAATATGAGAGATTATAAAAAAGAATTAAAAGAAGATTTGGCTTATGGTAGAAAAAATGGTTTTAAAGTTACATTGGTGGAAGCTAATCCAGAAAAAGGATTTAGTTATTCATATTTCGTTTATATTCCAAATAATCCACAAAATACAATAATGATGGATTGTTTAAATGATTATGAAGATGAAATGCCAGAAGGATATGTTGAAAATTTAGAAGGGTTAGAAGAAATTTATAGTTTATTTGAAGATGACGAAATCATTAGAGGTGGTAACTATGTTAAAGAAGGAATGGAGGAAAATAAAAGTAAAACATTAGATAGGTTATATTATAGAATGGAAAAAGGTGTAAATGCATTAAGTACTATGATAAGTATAAATCCAAATATACCAGCTATAGTTCCTCTTATTCCTGGATATGGAAATGAACAATTTGATAGTGTACTATCTCAATTAGATAAAGATGTTATTAGCAAAACTGCACCACAAATAAAAGCAATGATAGAAGATGCAAAAAGAATTATTGAAGAAAGAGCTAACATAAAAATGAGTGATAAAGTTATACCGCTGGGGCATTCAAAATCTTCGACCTTTGCTAATAATTTTTCTAGTTATTATCCTGAAATGTGTGAAGCAAGTATATTGGGTGGAGGAGATTTTGGAACACTTCCAGTTGATATAATTGCATTACAAATCGTTGATGATACTAAAATAACTGAAAATGAGCAATTTTCACTTATAAATGGAGTTATTACAAAAAAAATCACTCAAACAGATTTTGATAGAATTATGAAAGAATATAATGATACAAAAAGAGATTATCAAGATGAAATAACGGCTAATGAAGATGGTACATATAATTTACCTATGAATTTCCCAGTAGGAATTTCTGATATTGAACATTATAGAGATTTATCAGATTTTCCAGATGGAAAGGAAGGATTCAGAAAAGCTTTAACTAACATGCATAAAATGATTTTTATAGGAGAACAAGAAGAAATAAGACCTGGTCATTTTGCATATAAAGATGGCATTACTAAAGAAGGGATTGAAGTAAAAGCGGGAGATGATATTGCTATTTTAGAAAAAAGATTAGGACGACCTGTAACAGAAATAGAAATTGCAAGTATGCATAATAGAATTTTAGAATATATTGCTACATCAAATTTATTATTTGGTCGTAGCTCAAATGAAAGATTAAATAGCTATATGCAATTAAATGAATTATTAGGTAGTCCAATGCAATCTAAAATATATGAAGGTGTTGGACATGCAAATTATGAATATTCTAGTGATGTAAAAGAACTTGATAGTATTTCTTCAAATTCTATATATTCATCACAATCTTTAAAAAGTGATATTGGAGCATATTATACTGGAGCAATAAAAGGAAATATTCCAATTTTAGATAATACTGGCAGAGCTAGTCGTATTAGTCCTGTTTATCAAATTATTAGAAGATATATTGCAAGTCGGAAAAGATTTAAGTCTACTTTCTGGTGTATCAGAAGAACAAATTAGAACTGCAATAGATAGATATACAAGTAATTCAAATACTAAAAATATCGATAGAGTATATGATGAACTTTCGAGCGATGAAATTGATACGATTTTTAGGTCAATTGAAAAAAACAAAGAAATGCTTGACGGCAAAAATGGATTAGAAGATTGTTTAGAGGATGAAACTTTAAGAATTTCTACAGAACAAGAAGCAACAAAAGTTGTTAAAGATACGGTATTGGGTAATGAAAAATCAATAGAAGAAACAGAGCAACAAAAATAGAATAGGAGGAAATTATATGGTAAACGAAAGATATAGTATTGCAATATGTGAAACATTACAGTATTTAAAAGGAATAAATCAAGAAGATATAAATAAAATTCCAAATAAATTTATGTTATTCCTTAAAGAAAATGCATCAAGTAATTATTCTTGCAATTTTGATTATAATAAACCTTTAAAAGAATTGAATCTTACAAAAGAGGCAAAAGGCATAATTGCTATGATTTGTCTAAATTACTGGTGTGAAACCGAAGAACAAAAAACTAAATTTCGTAACCATTTAAATATAAATGAACAAAATTATCAAGAAAAATTAAAAAAAATATATAA
>CAJMRU010000268.1 GCA_905215845.1 uncultured bacterium | reverse complement strand
TTGAATAAATTATAATAAAAAATGTAAAAAAAGTAAAAAAAAGTAAAATGGAATTGTTAATTAAAGATTATTGTAGTATAATGTATGCTATATAATTGATGCAAATTATTGGCAGAGAGGAGGAATCTATATGATATATAGGTTACGGCTTAATGATTTGGGAGCACATAGACAAAATTTAATAATAGTTCCATTATCAGAAAAAGGATTTGCAAAAGGAGGAACTATCGGAGAAGTTTTAAGTTTTGATGAAAAAAGTGGTATAGTTTTTTGTATAAAAAATGATGACACAGATTATTTTTATGCTATGTTTTGTCATTGTATGTTAAAAAAAGATTATGACAAACTTCCTCAAAACGTTTTAATTACACTTCTCCCAAATGCTTTAGAAATCATAAAAAAATGAATAAAAGCTGTCCTATAAAATTTTATGGGACAGTTTTAAACTTAATATAGTAAGAGAAATAGATTAAAAAAAATAAATCTCAATGGAGAATTTATTTTCAATTTATACTTTGAAAATAAAAAATATATTATTTGCATTACAACAAAAATGGACTTTTTTATTTATTTGTGATAATATAACTAATATAATTTAGAATAAACAAGGGAGATGATACTTTTGAATAAAAAATTTTATATAACTACACCAATATACTATCCAAGTGGTAAATTTCATATAGGAACAGCATATACAACAGTATTAGCAGATGCTATAAAAAAATATCACAAATTTAAAGGAGAAGACACATATTTATTAACAGGTACAGATGAACATGGACAAAAAATACAAGAGGTAGCAGAAAAGAATGGAGAAACACCAAAACAATATGTAGATAAAATGGCTAAGCAAGCAAAAGAATTGTGGAAAAAAATGGACATACAATATGATGACTTTATTCAAACAACAGAAGAAAGACATGAAAAAGTAGTCCAAAAAATATTTGATAAATTTATGGAGCAAGGTGACATTTACAAAGGAGAATATGAAGGGTGGTACTGTGTACCTTGTGAAACATATTTTACCCAAACACAACTAGTTGATGGAAAATGTCCTGACTGTGGAAGAGAAGTAAAGAAAATGAAAGAAGAATCATATTTCTTTAATATGAAAAAATATGCAGATAGATTATTAAAATATTATGAAGAAAATACTGATTTTATAAAACCAGAATACAGAAAAAATGAAATGATAAATAATTTCATAAAACCAGGACTAGAAGATTTATGTGTTACAAGAACATCATTTGATTGGGGGATAAAAGTATTAAAAGACCCAAAACATGTAATATATGTATGGTTAGATGCATTAACAAATTATATAACAGCTTTAGGATATATGTCAGATGATGATAAATTGTTTAAAAAATATTGGCCAGCAGATTTACAAATTGTTGGAAAAGATATAGCAAGATTTCACTTAATATATTGGCCTATATTCTTAATGGCATTAGATTTACCATTACCAAAAACTATATTAGTACACAATTGGATAATGATGAAAGATGGTAAAATGTCAAAATCCAAAGGAAATGTTATTTATCCAGAAACACTAATAGATAGATATGGATTAGATGCAACGAAGTATTTCTTATTAAGAGAAATGCCAGTTTCACAAGATGGAATATTCTCACCAGAAGCTTTTGTAGAAAGATATAATTTTGACTTATGTAATGACTTAAGTAATTTATTAAATAGAACAGTTTCAATGGTAAATAAATACTTTGAAGGAAAAGTACCTAAATATAATGGTACACCAAACGAAGTAGATAAGGAAATTGAAGAAAATTGCCTTGAGCAAATACAAAAATTTGAAGAAAAATTTAATAATTATGAAACAGCAAATAGTATTCAAGAAATATGGAACTTAGTATCAAGAACTAATAAATACATTGATGAAACAATGCCATGGGCATTAGCCAAAGAAGAAAAAACAGAAGAATTAAAATCTTCAATGTATCATTTAATAGAAAATTTGAGAAAAATTGCAATACTAATTAGACCATTTATGACAGAAACAGCAGAAAATATTTTCAGGCAAATAGGAATAGAAGAGGAAAATTTAAAAAGCTGGAATACTATAAAGGATTATGATAAGTTAGAAAACTTAAAAGTGATAGAAAAAGGTGAACCTATATTTATGAGATTGAATATGGAAAAAGAAGTTGAATATTTAAAATCTATTATGAAAAAATAAGAAAAGCTGATTTGGGGTCAGAGA
>CAJMRU010000267.1 GCA_905215845.1 uncultured bacterium | reverse complement strand
AAATGAAAAAAGAATATAACAGTTAAATCCACAATATTGTGGATTTTTTCTTTGTCAAAAACTAGTCAAAGTTTAGGCAAATACATTTTATGTAATAAAAGCTATAGTAAAGACAAGGAAGGAGGAGAAACAATGAAAAATGATATTAAACAATTATTACTAGAAATTAGTAAATTAGATAAAAAAAATAAACCAATAAATAGATCTCATAATTCACTAGACTGGTTAGAAAATTTAACTTTTGAAGATGTATGTGATAAAGAATTGTTCGTTCCTTTTGAAGAAATAAAAATAAGTTTAGACAAATAGGAGGTAAATTATGAAATTAGAAGAATCTATCTACGAAGCAAAAAATAACGCGGATATTTTACAAAATCATATAAATCATTTTGCTAAAAAAGAGCCTTTTTTAGCAGGGAATTTTGGAAAAAACAATCAATTTGAAAATGATTTATTTATATATGAATCTAAAGGTCCTAAAGATATTATTAAAGATCTTGTTGAAATTGAAGGAGAATTTAAAGGATTTTCGCAAGATAAAATATTATTAATAACGAATAATGATACAGATATGATTTGTATGCTAAACAAAGAACCTGTTTATAGTAAATCTATAAAGGAAAATAAAGTGATATATAAAGAAAATATTTATATGATTGCTATAAAAGCTAAAGAGTATCCAATATATATTCCAGTAGTAGTACTTAGAAGCAATGAAAAAGATATCTTTAATAATATTAACAATATGTATGGAAAAATATTAGCTATTAAAGATTTTTATGCATTAGATAAAGCTAAACGTAGCTTTATATTAGAACAAGTCAAAGCTAATAAACATCAAAAACAGATTGTTGATAATGCGATTACATTTAAAAATAAACATGAACAAATGTTAAGATATGCGTTAACTAAAGAGTGTTATCCAATTGAAACCCAAAGTGCAATTGAAACTATGTTTAATGATACAAATGCTTCAAAACATAAGGTAGAACAAAGATTAGATTACATATTCAAAATAAATCCAACATCAACTAATGAATCTATAATTAGTAGTAAAGAATTTATAACTACTTTAGATAAATACTTATATAAAATGAATACTACTAAAAAGTTAGTAAAAGATATCTTTATATCCAGACAATACGCTAAAAGTAAAGGCTGTAAACTATTATTTGTCGGACCTCCAGGAGTTGGAAAGACATCATTAATGCAAGCAATAAGTAAGGCTGCTAATCTTCCTTATGAATGTATTCCATTAAATGGATTAAGTACCCCATTTGAATTGGAAGGATTAGATCCAGGATATGATAGTAGTGATGCAGGTGTAATTACTAAAGCATTTGCATCAAAGAGAACAACAAATATGATTATTAACTTTGATGAATTTGACAAAATGAATCGTCATTCTAAAGAAGGTGATCCTATGAATGTCTTTTTAAGATTATTTTTAGGAAATCATTATGATAAATTTTTACAATGTACTATAAAAACAGATAATACCATATTTATTGCTACAGCTAATAGTACAGATGATATTCCAGAAGTTATATTGAATAGATTTGATTCAATTATTTATTTTGAAAACTATAGTGATGAAGACAAAATAGAAATAGCTAAACAATACATTATTCCAAAATTAATAAATAATTATAATTTGAAATCTTTAAATATCAAATTTGAAGATAAAGCAATCAAGCATATCATTACAAACTATTGTCAAGATGAGGGAGCTAGAGACTTAAAACATAATTTAAAAAATATAATTATTAATGTCATAGCATCTTCTATATATGATATAACAGTAGATTGTAGTTATGTAGATAAAGTACTAAATTTAATAGTTACAGAAACGCCAGCATTAGTCTTCAATCGAAATAAAGAATGTTATAGTAAACCATTACAGGATGAGATAAAGAAATGTATATTAGTATCTAAAAAAGATAATTCATCTTATAGTGATCACTATAAAAAAGATAAAACAATTGAAAAGTTAGATTATTTATTAGCTTGTAGAAAAGAAAAATATACATTTATTGATGAATTTAATCCTAATAATATTAAAGATATATTACATAAAAATATATTTGGTATGGACAAAGTAATAAACGAAATGATCAATTTCTATTATATTGAATATCTTAATGGAATTAGACTTAATAGTAATTTGGCATTAATTGGTACGTATGGTGTAGGTAAAAGTAGTGTTATTAAATATTTAGCAAAAGCTATGAATTATAAATATA
>CAJMRU010000266.1 GCA_905215845.1 uncultured bacterium | reverse complement strand
GAAAGGAGATGAAACAGAAGTAAGCAATTCTCTGGAAATATCTGTAATAAAAGTAGATCGTTCTTGGTATTTGGATCTGTATACAATGGGAAACCTGTTTTAGGAAAAAAATCAGATGAAAAAAGGACTCTGTATGTTTTATACGGGGTCCTTTTTTGAAAGGAGCACAAATGGGAAAGAAAATGAGGAATATTTTGATTGCGTTGGTAATAGGGTTTCAATTATTTCCGATTACGGTATATGGAAAAGGGAAAGATGCTTTTCTGGCGTATCAGGAAGCAATGCAGAAAACAGTCGTGTCAGGAAACTGGAAAGAAGAACTGGATATGGATGCAGATATGACAATTATCCAGGGAAAAGCAAAAACGAAAACGAAAGTTACATTGGATGCAGTTACAGAGGTATCTGGTTATGATGAGAATGACAGTTCTGCAGTTCAAATGACAGGCTCTGCCAGTATGGCTGTACTTGGACAAAAATATATATGGAATATGGGATAGAAGACTAGGTCAAAAAGGGAACAAAGATAATATGATATCATACATATATAAAGATATAGGTATTGAATATAATAAAAGAAATATATATGGAAATATGCTTGCCCATCAGCTTGGAACAAGAATAATAAAATCAGACCCTAGCAATAGAACAATTACTTCAAATTTAAATATAACAACAAGAAAATCTTTTCCAAAAAGCAAGAAAATATATATAAAGATATTTGATCCAGGATATACAATGTTTGAAATATCAAGTGATAAGAAAAGAGTAGATACTACAGAAGATTTTTCACTAAGTAAATATATATGGAATTTTGAAATAGAAGTACCAGAAAAATTTTATGAAAGAGAAACAATAGAACTAAGACCAGAAAGTGATATTCCAGGAATAGAAATAAAAAAGATAACAGTTACAGAATCAGGAATGGTATTAAATTTCAAATCAGAGGAATATAATAAAATGATTTTTGAAGGAAAAGATATACCTAGTGAAGAATTCTCAAGAAAGAAAGATGAAATGTTAAATATTTCAGATGAGACTGGAAAAGTTTATAGTGTAGCAGAAGGTGGGACTACTGGAGAAGAAAACACATATTCATTCCATATAGATATCAATAAAAATGACTTAAATAAAAAATTTTATATTAATTTTATGGATAATGGAGTATTATATACTAGAGAATTATTAGTGATATAGATGTTTTAATTTATAAAAAGTAAAAGAATTGCTAAACTCAAGCAATCCTTTTACTTTTTATAAAATAACAAGAAACAAGAATTTATGAATTAAGTAGCATTGATTTTTACATTGAAATTACTTCTATTACACAATGTATTAAAAAGTTACATTATTTCCAAATTTTAATTTTAATTTGTCTTTTGAATCTTGTGATAAATTTATATTATTGCTCAAATTTATTTTTGTGCTTGAATTTAATTCTAATAGTGGTGTTGCATCAATTATTGAATTATTACTTAAATTAATTTTCAAATTTGTATTGTTTTTCAATACTTTAAGGTTTTCTAAATCTTCTGACCATAGCATATTACCACTTAAATTAAGAGTTGTTAAATTTGTTAGTCTAGAGAAATCAATCATTTTTCCATGTAAATTAGTATTATTTAAATTTAATATTTGCAAATTTATTAAATTTGATATCGTATTAAAATTTGTTACATTAGAATTATTAGTCAAATCAAGTTCAACTAATTTTGTATCTTCTAATGTTAATGGATTATTATTCAAATTTAAATTTGTCAATTGCGTTATCTTTTTATTTGAAAGAAAAAAATATGAATGTATGGAAATTATGTAAGATGTCAGGGATTCCTTGTTCGACTATTTCAACTTTTATGAGTGGTAAAACAGAGTTAATAAAATTGGATACATTATTACATATTTGTGAAGGTTTTGGGATTACCTTAGGCGAATTTTTTACAGATTCGATATTTGATATTGCAGAGCAAGATTAATAAAAAAGTACAATTAATAATGAGTTTATTATTAAATTGTACTTTTTTATAAAAATTATTTGATTTTTTTCAAAATGAAAAGTTTCACTGGATTTGATTGCATTGATATTGCATTAAAAGCAAAAAAACAACTACACAAAACATTGATTTTTTTAATATTTTTGAGAGTTATTTATTTGGTGGGCAGGGAAGGATTCGAACCTTCGTACTCAAATGAGAACAGATTTACAGTCTGCCGCCTTTAGCCACTCGGCCACCTACCCAAATATTAAATT
>CAJMRU010000265.1 GCA_905215845.1 uncultured bacterium | reverse complement strand
TAAAAGTGAAAAATAAATTATATAAAATAAAGGGAAAGGAGAAATAATCCAACAAACTATCAAATTATACAGTTGGATTATATGTGAAGAAATGAAAGCATTAATCACAGGAGCATCATCAGGAATGGGAAAAGACATGGCAAGAATATTATCAAAGAAAGGCTATGAACTTGTATTAGTAGCAAGAGACAATGATAAATTAAAGGAAGTAAAAGAAGAATTAGAAAAAGAAACAAAAGTAGAAATAATATCAGTAGATTTAACAAATGAAGAAAACTGTAAAGAAATCCACAATAAAGTACAAAATGTGGATTTATTAATAAACAATGCAGGTTTTGGAGATTGTGGAGATTTTACAAAAACATCACTAGAAAAAGATATAAATATGATAAAAACAAATATAATAGCATATCATATTTTAACTAAACTATATTTAAAAGATATGAAGGAAAAAAATAAAGGTAAAATATTAAATGTTGCTTCAATAGCAGGTTTTATGCCAGGACCACTAATGGCAACATATTATGCAACAAAAAATTACGTTGTAAGATTATCAGAATCAATAAGAGAAGAATTAAGAAAAGAAAAATCAAATGTGAAAATAAGTATATTGTGTCCAGGTCCAGTAGAAACAAATTTTAATAAAGTAGCAAATGTAAAATTTCATTTAAGGGAAGCAAATAGTATGGATGTGGCCAAATATGCAATAAACAAACTAGAAAAAGGAAAATTTTATATAGTGCCAGGAATAGATATAAAATTAGTAAAAATAGGGGCAAAATTAGCACCTGCTAATTTAGTAAGTAAAATTACTTATAAAGTTCAAAAGAGGAAAATAACCGAATAGAAAATAAACTTAATATAATAATAACAAATTAACATATGATATAAAATTAAATTGCATTAATAAAAAACAAAAGCTATTAAGACTGCTTTTGTTTTTTAATTGGTTAAGTGAATATAATATTTCAAAAATAAAATTCTATTAAAATATAAAAAGCAAAAATAAATATTGACAAACACAAACAAACATTCTATAATTAACTTGGTGATATTATGGAACGACAAATATTACATGTTGATGTAAATAATGCATTTTTAAGTTGGACAGCAGTTGATATGCTAAACAAAGGAAGCAAAATAGATATAAGGGAAATACCAGCAATAATAGGAGGAGACGAAAGTAAAAGATCTGGAATTGTATTGGCTAAAAGTATGAAAGCAAAGGAATTTGGAATAAAAACAGCAGATACAATATATCAATCAAGAATTAAATGCCCTGAGATAAAAATATTTCCTTCAAACTTCAAAGTATATAGAGAATATTCAAATAAATTGTATAATTTGTTATTAGAATATACAGACAAAATAGAAAAATTTAGCATAGATGAATGCTTTTTAGATATGACACAATATTTAATGAATGATACATTATTAAATAAAGCAAAAGAAATAAATAGAAGAGTAAGAGAAGAATTAGGATTTACAGTAAATATAGGAGTAGCACATAACAAATTATTAGCAAAAATGGCATCAGATTTTCAAAAGCCAGATAGAATTCATACTTTATATGAAAACGAAATAGAAAAGAAAATGTGGGGATTACCAGTATCTGAATTATTTATGTTAGGTCGAAAAACAGCACCTAAATTATATAATATGCAAATAAAAACCATAGGAGATTTAGCTAAAACCAGTAAAGAAATTTTAGCTAAAAAACTTGGAAAACATGGAATAATGATTTGGGAATATGCAAATGGAATAGATAATACGCCTGTAAACTATATAAAAGAGAAACCAAAATGTATAGGGAATTCAGTAACATTACCACAAGATATATCAAGTATAGAAAAATTAGAAGAAATTTTATTGGCATTGACAGAACAAGTAACCTTTAGACTAAGAAGGCAAAAAATGTTAGCGAATGTAGTAAATGTGCAATTAAGAACAAATAAATTTATAGATACATCACATCAAAAAAAGTTAATAAAAGAAACCTCAAGTACCAAAGAAATCTATGTACAAGCCAAAGAACTATTAGAACAAATGTATATTAGAGGTCAACAAATAAGACTAATAGGAATAAGAGTAGACGGATTAGAGGAAAAAGAAAAACAACAAATATCATTATTTGATAATGTGAAAGATGAAAAACAAGAAAAGCAAGAAAAATTAGATACTGCCATAGACAAACTAAAAGAAAAATATGGATATAATTTAATAACAAGAGCAGGAAAAATGGAAGTTGAAAATATAATTA
>CAJMRU010000264.1 GCA_905215845.1 uncultured bacterium | reverse complement strand
CTGATCGTATACATATGACTTGCGCATCTTTTCTTCCAAAGATTACGCACATCCACATTTGAACGTCGCGCATTCCGTCTCTTGACAGTGACAGGCATTCCCGCCTTCTACACTGATCTTTCCTGCATGACACTGACATTCTTTGTTATACATACAGTCTGTTGCCTTACAATCCACGTCACTCTTGGCAGATGCTTCTTTTCCCGCCATGTCCGAGTATGCATTCGAATAGGAGTTTCCACCTTTTCGCTCTTCAAAACTGTCACAGCTTGTCTCATCTGCTTTTTTTGCGGAATTTCCTCCTACTACGATACTGTCAAGATTACAGTAATAATTCTGGTTGTGTGTACAAGTCTGTACGGTACATCTTAAATCTGGCATAATATATCCTCCTTTCAAACTTCAAGATATATTATGCCAGTTCTCTTTATTTTTTATACATTTGTAAAACTAAATCTATTTCTTTCTTATATGGTGATGGATTGATTAATTGCTTATTGTATTTTGAAGCATTACCATATGTTGATTCTAAATACTGAATACCATTCCCAAATTTTTCAATCAAATCACTACCCTTATCGTTATTAACAATAAGACAAGAAACTCCTTTACTATCATCAACTTCTCCACCATTATTTTTCATATACTCTGGATGAACTAAATCTATACACCAGTAGTCTCCGATTGTTATATCACCTTGTCTATTTTTTGATGCATATGGACAAGAATAACAATTTTTTCTATAAGTATAAGAATTTAAAAACATTTGATAATAAGATGATTCTTCTGGTTCAAAACATTTTTCTTTTAAATTACCTTCATTGTTAATATAAGTTATTTTACCATTTAATTTCCATCCATCACTCTTATCCCTAAACTTATAATCTACTATCTTTATATTTTCATTTTTTTCAATCATATGAATATAATCATGGAATAGTTTTACTGATGGAACTCCATGACATATAATTTCAATTGTATATAATGTTTCATAATTCTTTTGTAGATAACCTTTTAAACCAGCTATTTGACATGGTGTTCCACTAAATAATACAAGTTTGTTAGACTCTAGCTTTTCTTTTATTTCTTTATAAACACCATATGAATAACTTTGTATATATTTCGATCCCTTTAATTTAATTAAATCATCTAATTTGCTTATACAAATATGTCTAGGAATAAGTTGATTATTTTCATAAATCATACTACATCCATAAACATCACCATCATTTTTTAAAACAGCTTGCGCAATACTAGAAAAAACTCCACCGGAAGCAGATTCTTTTAACTCAGTATCATTTGATATAGTAACATATGTTTTTTCTTGAGATTTTGATAAAGTATTTTTATTTTGAAAATAACATACCTTTTTACATAATCCACATTTTATACATTTATCTTCATTTATACATGGATAAATAAATCCATATTCATCTTCTTTCATTTCAATAGCTTGTTTAGGACAAATATTGAAACAAGCACCACATCCAGAACAACTTTTTTTATCATCAAATAGTATTATTTTATTCATAACTTTCATTTTCTTCTAATGCCTTTTTTATTGCTTCTAGTTTTTTATACCCATATTTTTCATCAGGTTCTAAATATGCTCCTTCTCCCCACTCATTCCAAGCATTTATAAAAATCATATTTTTATTATTTTCACGTGATTTTTTTATAAGTAATGACATATTCTTTTCAAATTTTTCAATTGTAAAACCTGTATACATTGCTCCATGTTTATTACGTGGTGTATTATCCCAATCTATAAATGTACCTGGAATTATTTTTTTATTCCATTGTTGATTTAAAATATTATCCCATGCCTCCTCATAAAAAAACATCGATAAATATCTAGGTTTATTATAATTATAACCTTTTATTCCTTTACATTTTCTATATTGAGAAATGAAGTTTTCACCAAATATTTTACGCATTACTTCAACTTTTTTAGATTGACTTCTTTGAACATTACTTCTAGAAAAAACCGGTTCAAATTCTATCATATAATCAAAAATATCATCTCTATAAAATATATCTGAAAAATATGTAGGAAATTGAAAAGCAAAGCATACTCCTGGAAATCCTTCTTGTTTTGCTCTAGATTTAAAATAATTTACCATTTGGTACAAATCTGCTATTAAATCAGGTTTATAAATAACAAATAATGGTTTACCATCAACCGTAATATATCTATCATCTTTAAAAAATTTTAATAGATATTGAAAATGTAATTCCCAATCTTGTTGATTCCCATAATT
>CAJMRU010000263.1 GCA_905215845.1 uncultured bacterium | reverse complement strand
AAAGAATTAAAAACAGAAGATAAAGAAGTATTTGAATTATATTATTATCAAAATAGGAAAATAAAGGAAATATCTTTAATTTTGAGTATATCAGAATTTAATGTAAAACAAAGACTATACAGAATTAGAAAAAAAATAAAGAAAAATGTTGAAAAGAAGGGAGGATATAGATATGAAGAGTAAAGAAGAAAGCTTAAAAGATTTAAAAGAAAAAATAGCTATATCAAAACTTCTTGAGGAGGAAGAAATGAAAGAAAAAGTAAATATTGGAAATGTAATAAAACCTATGATAGCAGCTTCTGTAATGATTGTTTCATTATCTGGAATAGTTTTTGCAAAAGACATATCTACACGGAATTTATAACAAATATTTTACCGGAAAAGGTGTTGAAAAAGCAATTAATGAAGGATATATAGAAAAAACAGAAGTGGAAGAACAAAAATCAGATTCTATTATACAAAATGAAGAAACGGGTGAAATAATTGAAGATAATGAAACGAGTGTAAAAGTAAGTGAATTAATTATGGATGACTTCACAATAAGTATGACATTTGAAGTTACATTATCTGACAAAATAAAAAATATAATAACAGCTGAAGAAGTAATGGAAATGAATTTTCCAGACATGATTATATATGATGAAAATAATAATATATTAAATACAGTTCATGAAGATAACTTAGAAAAATTTAGTAATAAAAATAATATCACTCCAAACCAACTTGTAAATAGTGGAGTAAACATATTTACATCAGAAAAAAATGGAAATAAAGTTAATGTAGTCTATAATTTTTATACAGGAGGAGAATCTATTTATCCAAAAAGTAAAGAACTTCATATTGACATGAGTAAAATTAAAATATCTAAAAATGAAACAGTAATGGGAAATGAAGAAATAACAATAAAAGGGAACTGGAATTTTAAAGTAGAGGTTCCAGAAAAAATGTATAATAGAAAAAGTGTAGCTTACATTCAAAAAAGTACAACTAACCCTGATTTTAATGTAATTTCAGCAACTTTATATAATACAGGTATGGAAATAAAAATGAAGTTTAAAGCTGAAAAACAAATGAGTTTAAAAGATATTTATTCAAGTATAAGTCCAGAGTTAGATTTTTATTGGACTCTTGACAAAGACGATGAATTAAGAAGTTTTGATATATTAAATTATCTTGAAAACAAAGCAAGAAGTAATCCTAAATATCAAGAATTAATTAAAAATGAAATGAAAAAATGGGATTTTGAAAAATATTTGACAAATAGTCAAGGGGAAAGATTTGAATTTACTGTGGGTCCTAGAGAAAACGGAAGTGCTAGTATAGATGAAAATGGAATTATGACTTCTACTTGTACCTTTGATTTAACACAATATGATGCAACTGATGAAATAATACTTCATTTAGAATATAAAGGAAATAAAGCAGAAGTTTTGCTTCAAAAAGCAAACAAATAAAAGGGAGGAGGCATTAAAGATGAAAAAAATATATAGTGGAATTGTTTTATTTATAATGTTAATATTAACATCAAATTTAGCATTTGCAACAGAGTATTGGGAAAAAGAAAATAAAAAAATTGAAACAGCATGTGAGGTAGCACTGGATTCTTATATGAAAACATTTATGATGGATGAAACACCAGAAGAAGATAGAATAAAAGATTATATTTTTTCTGGGTATGGAATGTCTAATGGAGAAGATGAAAATAAGTTATATATGCACATATCAATGAATGTTACTCCTGTTAATGAAAACAATACAACATGGTCTAAATGTGGGGATATATGTTTTGTAGTTTTTTCAAAAGTAAATGATGAATATGTAGTAGACAAAATTTCTAGATATCCTGATAATTATGACAAGTTTTTAGAAAAATTTGAAGAATATAAAAAGAACAACAGTGAAACAGATAAAAAAGAAACAATATCAATTCAAGGAAATAGTGAAAATAATCTTGCAAGTCAAGAAATACAAAAAATAAATAATGGTCTAATAATAGGTTTTGGTATATTGTTCATCATATCAAGCGTATCATTAATAATTTTTGTAAGAAAAAAGATAGTAAAAGATAAATATATGAAATAATTTCTTTAAAAGAAAGTAACTAGATTTAAATTAGTTACTTTCTTGTTATTGGTTATTGAAAGAGTTTAATAGAAACACTATTATGATTCAAGTATATTATTTTATATTTGTGCATTATTATATAACTTGAAGAAAGATTAGCAAGTTAAAAGAATAAAAAAATACACCTATTGCTAAGT
>CAJMRU010000262.1 GCA_905215845.1 uncultured bacterium | reverse complement strand
ATTATTTTATTTTTAATATTAGTAAATAATTTTGTGTTTGGAGAATTTT
Organism: uncultured bacterium; assembly: GCA_905215845.1. Taxonomy (GTDB): domain Bacteria; phylum Bacillota; class Clostridia; order TANB77; family CAG-508; genus CAG-269. The sequence continues at coordinate 2,213 of CAJMRU010000262.1, read as the reverse complement.
ATTTATACAGTAAAACCCAATCACTAAAAAATGTATATGAAGTTATTAATGATTACTATAATAGTGGAGCAAATATTGATATAGATTCAGAATTAGAAAAAATAGCAATAAAAAACAATTTTGATATATTAATTAGGAATGACCAAAATATTAATGTATTCACATCTAATAAAGATTTCTTTTCAACCTTAGGACAAATGAATGAAATGACAAGTTCAATAAACTCTGGACAAATAATTGAACAAGACGAGAAATATAATATTAAAAAAATGAAAGATGTAAAAACAGGAATATCTTATGTATTACTATCATCACAACTTGATAATGGATATTTATTATATATCAGAATACCTGTAACATCTATTGAAGAAAGTGTTAAAATTTCAAATAACTTTTTATATTTAATGGCAGGATTTACTATATTAATTTCAGCAGTTATAGTATCATTTGTAACAAGAAAATTTGCTGACCCTATTTTGGAATTAAATAGTATTGCTAAAAAAATGGCTAATTTGGATTTTAGTCACAAATATAGAATAACAGATGCAGATGATGAGATAAATAATCTTGGAAAAAGTATAAATGTAATGTCAGACAAGTTAGAAAGAACAATAAAACAGCTAAGGAGAACAAACATAGAACTAGAAAAAGACATTGAAGAAAAATCAAAAATAGATGAAATGAGAAAAAGTTTCATATCAGATGTGTCACATGAATTGAAAACTCCAATAGCTCTAATTCAAGGATATAGTGAAGGGCTACTAGAAAATGTAAATACAGACGAAGAAAGCAGAAGATTTTACGCAGAAGTAATACTTGATGAAACAAATAAAATGGACAAATTAGTAAAACAGCTATTAGAATTAATGACTATTGAATATGGAAAACGTGAGTTTAATGACAATAAATTTAATGTTGTAGAATTAGAGCAACAAATAATAATAAAATCACAGGTAATGCTACAAGAAAAAGATGCAAAAATGGAATTAGTCTCACCAGAAGAAATAAATGTAATTGCAGATGACTTTTATATTGAACAAGTAATTAGTAATTATGTTACAAATGCATTAAAGCATGTAAAAGAGGTAAATGGAGAAAATTATATAAAAATATATAATGAAGTAAATGTAGAAAAAAATAAAGTAAGGATAAAAGTTTTCAACACAGGTGATAATATTAAAGAAGAAGATATGGCAAGAATCTGGAATAGATTTTTCAAAGCCGATGAATCAAGAAATAGAGATGATGGTGGAACTGGAATTGGTTTATCATTTGTTAAGGCTATTATGAATAATTATAAAAATGAGTATGGTGTTGTGAATAAGGAAAATGGTGTTGAATTTTATTTTGATTTGGATTTGGAAATATAATTTATATACTATTACTTATTCATACAAAGAACTCTCATAAGAATGAATATTAATTCTTATGAGAGTTTTTTCTGAGTTAGTTGAAGTGTACTTTGTTTCAGTTCTTTATTATGGTTATCCTTTTATAGCATTGAGAGAAACGAGCAATTTAGTACAGTACATATATTATAAATATTGAAGCTTCAATACATCTTTTCATTGACTGTTTACTTTTTATTCTTGCATAATGTTAGACTCTAAAGACTTTGTATTAATAATTTGTTCTAATAAGTTACTATTTCCAGTTATAATTACCCCCTTACTATTTATAGCAGAGCCGTAGAAACAATTTTCGTATATAGACGGATTGGCATTTATTGATAGTTTTCCTTCTAGTATACTACAATCCATGAATGTCTTGTTTAAGTTATCTACAGATTCAGGTATTAATGATGGTGGAGTTTTTAAATTAGTACATCCTACAAATGTTTCCTTCATATCTACTACAGTTGAAGGAATATTTGGAGCTCTTTGTAAGCCTTTACAATGACCAAATGTTCCTCTTAAAGTTGTAACACCTTATCCATCGTTTCTAATTTGTGCTGTAGTAATTGCAAGTTCAAGACCTTCTTTTTCTTGAGCCTCTTCTGTTTTTGTTTTACTTTGAATAGCTTTTGTAAGTAAACCATTATTTCCAGTAAGAGTTGCTATACTAATTCCTGAAAGAATAATCAAAACAACAATTGTGATTACTAATGCTATTAAAGTGATACCATTAGTAGAGTTTCTATTAATATTTTTCATTTTTTATAAAATCCTTTCTTTTGTTTTTTATGTAAAAAAATAATAAAATAAAAAATTACT
>CAJMRU010000261.1 GCA_905215845.1 uncultured bacterium | reverse complement strand
AACAACAATTATTTTAATACTTCTACTAAATCACATAAATCATCATATAGAGTATTTAAGTATTTGATATTCATATCAAAATTATATGTTTCCGTTGTTTTAATCATTATTGTACAAAATAGTCGTTCACTTAATAACGTTGTATAATTATAAAATCCAAATGGTATTTCTTTTGTAATATTGTCATATTGAAAATGACAAACCAAATTAAATATTTGCATTGGTAATGATTGTGGAAATGGATTATTATTAGTCGTTAAAAGTGTTTTTAATAATTGAGACTTTTTATTTCCACTTAATATCTTTACTTTTCTTTTATTTGTTAATTCATCATATGTTCTTAGAAAAATACCTACTTTTAAAGGATAAATAGTATATTTATCATCTATCTTTTCTATATATAATCCTTCATTTTCACCAAATGTATCAATCCATTGTTTATCATACTCAATAGCATTCCTTAGAAATTTAACAGCATTACTATTTAAAAAATTATGTCTTTGTTTACTTTCTATTTTTCCAATTGTTTGTTTACAAAAATAGAATAAGTCATCACTCATTAAAAATTCATTTAAATCTTCTAATGAAATATGCATATTCTTCCAAATATCAGGTGGTAATATTTCAAATTCTTCTGTATAAAATAAATTGTATAAATTATCATCATCTAAATTACTTAAAAGATCAACACAATAGACTAAATGATTATATTGATTACAATGTTCTACTAACTGAATAATTGGATTAATATTATATTCTTTTACTTCTATTTGATTTTCATAAATAATATTTTCTATAATGCTCTCTAATTTATTGTTACTAGCCAAATCAAATCTTTTATATGCCATATTTTCAATCAATTTTTCAATTTGATATGATATGTTATTAAATTTATTATTAGTATTACAAAAATAGTAAAATGCTTCGTCATCATCAAATAAATTTAAAACAATAAATGATAAATGATTTCCTTTTAAAGCACCTTCCTCATAACTTTTTTTATAATCGACATTTTCTAATGAAAGACTTTTAAATATATTTTCTTTAGGAAAAATAAAATAATTCATCATATAAAAGAAATACAGCACTTTTAAATACTTTTTATATTCTAATGGCTCACTAGGTTCATAAACACCTAAATACTCTAATCTATTATTTAAAGCAAATCTACTTTTATCATTTCTTACAAGTATTTGCTTTATTTCTTCTTTTCCTCTATCCCAAGTAGCTTCATCAATATTCACTTTATCAACAAAAACTTCCCTATTATTTTGATCCTTATATCTACAAACAATCTTTCCTTCTATATTATAAATCTTCTCTGTTAGCCTTATTATTTCTTCAGCTAAACAATTAATATTTGCTTGTTCATTAGATAAATCTTTTCCTATATCAAAATTACTTTGTAAGTCTTTATTGTTAAATAACATAGTGATATTTCCTTTCTCTATTAATAAAATGTAATCATATTATGCCTAATATTAATTACATTTCTTATATATTCTATTATTGTAACTATGTATAACTATCTTGTGATTAATAAACCACTATAAAAGAAAACAAGCAAACCAACTATAACGATCAATGCTATTAATATGTACTTTTTCATTTAATTGCCTCTATATTCAAAATGTATTTTATAATTTTTATATTTATCATTTGTTTTGATAAATGATTTTAATTGCTTTTTAGCACTTTCTTTTGCTCTGTCATATAAGCCATTGTCAATTGCATCCTTCAATGCAGTATCTTCTAATTTAGTTAGTGCTTTATTATTTTCTTCTAAAGTAACATTTGTAAAAATGCTCTCTTCCTCATGATAAACTTTAAAAGAATCTTTTTTAAGCTCCTTACTTAAAACTTTAACTTCTGGCACAATTACATTAACAGTGTTATTTTCTGCTTCATCCCAATCAACTTGTGAGAAATCTATTCCAGCCTTAACGATAACATCATAACTATAAATATATTTTGTTTGTGTAAAAGGTACATTTACACCGTACAATTTTCTTGATTTGTCTACCACATCAATTTCTGTCATTACACATGATTCTGTTGCCAATTCTCCAATATCTTCAAACCCTAATTTTGTTGTTTTGCTTTCAGTAAAAAATGATTTTTTTATTCCAATAATTCCTAGAATCAATACTAGAATTATTACTAAAATTGTTATTATTCGCTTATTTAATAAACTTAATAACTTAGAAAAAAATTTTTTCTTTTTACTTTCTTTATCATCATTTTCTTCTGTTTTTTTATAATTAATTTCATTCATAT
>CAJMRU010000260.1 GCA_905215845.1 uncultured bacterium | reverse complement strand
AATAAAAATATTTTAATAAAAGAAGTTCTATCAGAGATTAATAAAGAAAAAGAAAATTATGGAGCATCAGATATAGGAAAAGGAAAAAACATAATAGTTGAATATTCATCACCTAATATAGCAAAAGAATTTCATATTGGACATTTAAGAACAACTGTAATTGGAGCAGCTTTTTATAACATATATAAATACTTAGGGTATAATACTATTGGTATAAATCATTTAGGAGACTATGGTACTCAATTTGGAAAAATGATAGAAGGATATAAAAGATGGGGAGAAGAATATAATTTAGAAGAAAATCCAATAGAAGAATTAACAAAAATGTATATTAGAATAAACGATTTGTGTAAAAGTGATGAAAATGTATTAAATGCTTGTAGAGAAAATTTTAGAAAGCTAGAAGAGGGAGATAAAGAATGCATAGAGTTATGGAATAAATTTAAAGACTTAAGTTTAAAAGAATTCTATAAAACATATGACATGTTGGGAGTAAAATTTGACTCTTTAAATGGGGAATCTTTCTATTCAGACAAAATGCCAGAAGTAATAGAGTTATTAGAAAAGTCAGGAAAACTAGTAGAATCACAAGGAGCTAAAATAGTAGATTTAGAAGACAAAGGAATAAATACACCATGCATAATAGAAAAAACAAATGGATCTACAACATATGCTACAAGAGATTTAGCAGCAATACTATATAGAGCAAGAACATATGACTTTGACAAATGCATATATATTGTAGCATATGAACAAAATTTGCATTTTAAACAAGTATTTGAAGTAGCAAAACTATTAGGGTTAGATAAAAAATATACAGATGGATTAACACATATAGCATATGGAATGACAAGACTAGCAACAGGAAGAATGTCTACAAGAGAAGGAAATGTAGTAAAAGTAAACGAATTATTAGAAGAATCAGTAAAAAGAGTTTTAGACATAATAAATGAAAAAACTCCAGAAATGGAAGAAAAAGAAGAAAATGCAAAGAAAATAGGAATAGGTGCGGTAATATTTAATAATTTATGCACAAATCTAATAAAAGACCAAATATTTGACTGGAATATAGTATTAAACTTTAACGGAGAAACAGGACCATATATACAATATATTTATGTAAGAACAAAAAGTGTTTTAGAAAAAGCAAACTATATACCTAATTTAGAAGATGTAGACTTTTCATTATTAGAAAACGAAAAAAGTTTTTACATAATAAAGAAAATATACGAATTTAATAATATATTAAAACAAGTAATAGAAAAAAATGAAACATCAATATTAGCAAGATATTTAATAGAATTAGCACAAGGATATAGTAATTTTTATAATGACAATAAAATTATAGTGGAAGATAAAAAAGTTCAAGATACACGATTATATTTAACATATGCAGTTGGAAATGTTTTAAAAATAGGAATGAAATTGTTAGGAATAGAAATGCCAACAAAGATGTAGTTTTAACAAAAAATTAGCCGCTGGAAATGGGTGATAATCATGGTTTTTTTAAATTTTTGACTACTCATTCCATTCAGAAAGAATTGGTAAGGCTTTCTCATGAGCTTCTCTCACTCAGACCCATTCATACTTCATGTACCGTGAGCATTCCTCATTCGAAAGCCTAACCAATTCTAATCTTCATTTCAGTCGAACGTCAAAATTTAAAAAAATCCATGATTATCACCCATTTCCAGTTACTCTATGATGAATGATATTGTCTAGTAAGTAAAATAATAAAAAACATAGCAAGAGTTCGTTTGAAGGAGAGAAGTGAAGTTAAGAATAGAAAATATGTTAAAAAATGTAATAAATAGAGTTGAAAAGAATAGATAGAGATGTTAGAATATAAGCATTAAATCTATTCTTTTTTTAGTATAGATTTAATTCAAAAAATTTTTTTTCAAAGTTTTTAATCTAAAAATTTAATTTTAAATCTTACAATTTTTGAATTAAAAGAATTTTAAATCTAAGCAATAAGGAGGTGATAATATGGAAATAGAAGAAATGTTTAATAAAATGATGCAAGAAATGTCAGGTATGAGGCAAGATATTAAACAAATAAACAAAAGACTTGATAAAGTAGAAGAAAAAGTAGTAATGATAGATGTTATCATGGAGAAGGTAGAAAAGCTAGAAGAGAAAGTAGCATTGATAGATGTTATTATGGAAAAAGTAGAAAAGCTAGAAGAGAAAGTAGCATTGATAGATGTTATTATGGAAAAAGTAGAAAAGCTAGAAGAGAAAGTAGCATTGATAGATGTTATTATGGAAAAAGTAG
>CAJMRU010000259.1 GCA_905215845.1 uncultured bacterium | reverse complement strand
GTTTTTGATGACAATTATCAATATTTGCTATTTGAAACTTCAGAAGATAATTATTTTATTGAATTACCAAATATTTATGAAATGAATTGTATACTTAGAGGAATGGAATACTATAAATGTGAAATTGAATTTAAAAATATTGAAGAAAATTTTGACAGAATTTCAGCTATCGAAAACGAAATAGAAAGAGTAAAGGAACTTCATACTACAGATAATGGCAACGAATAAAACTTAAAAATAAATCCAAAATGTCATAGATATTTTTACCTATGACATTTTTTAGTTATATTAAATTTTTACTTTCTCATAATATAAAAAAATATTATTCCCATTCTATTGTTGCAGGTGGCTTAGAGGTAATATCATAAACAACTCTATTTACATGATTTACTTCATTAACAATTCTTGAAGAAACTTTTTCTAATATTTCATAAGGGATTTTGCTCCAAACACCAGTCATAAAATCTGTTGTTTCAACAGCTCTTAAAGCAACAGTATAGTCATAAGTTCTTTCATCACCCATAACACCAACAGATTTTAAATTAGTTAATACTGCAAAGTATTGATTTATAGATTTATGGAGACCAGCATTAGCAATTTCTTCTCTAAAAATACTATCAGCTTCTTTTAATATATCTAACTTATCATCAGTTATATCACCAATAACCCTTATAGCTAATCCAGGACCAGGGAAAGGTTGTCTGAACACTAAATTCTCTGGAATGCCTAACTCTAAACCAGTTTGTCTAACTTCATCTTTAAACAAATCTCTTAAAGGTTCAACTATTTCCTTAAAATCAACATAGTCAGGTAAACCACCCACATTATGATGACTCTTAATAACGGAACTTTTTCCTAATCCACTTTCTATTACATCAGGGTAAATAGTTCCTTGAACTAAGAAATCAACAGTTCCAATTTTTTTGGCTTCTTCCTCAAAAACTCTTATAAATTCTTCACCAATAATTTTTCTTTTTCTTTCAGGATCTGAAACACCAGATAATTTTTCTAAAAATCTATCTTTTGCATTAACTCTTATTAAATTAATATCAAATTGATTTCTAAAAATTTCTTCAACTTCATCACCTTCATTTTTTCTAAGTAAACCATGGTCAACAAAAATACAAGTTAAATTTTTTCCAATAGCTTTACTTAGTAAAACTGCTGCAACAGAAGAATCAACTCCGCCTGATAAAGCACATAAAGCTTTTTTATCTCCAATTTTTTCTTTTAAATTTTTGATACTTTCTTCAACAAATGAAGCGATTTGCCAATCAGCAGAACATTTACAAACATTAAATAAGAAATTTTTAATTACTTGAGTTCCATTTACAGATAAATTAACCTCTGGATGGAATTGAATTCCATATAATTTCTTTTCAACATTTTCCATAGCTGCATTAGGACAATGAGTTGTAGAACCGATATTTTTAAATCCTTCTGGAACTTCAGAAACGAAGTCAGTATGACTCATTAAAAATGTATTAGTTTCATCAAAAGTATCAAATAGGGAAGAGGCATTATCTATTTTAACCACAGTAGCGCCATATTCTCTTTTATCAGCTCTTGAAACTTTGCCACCTAAAGTATGAGTCATTAATTGCATACCATAACAAATACCAAGAACAGGAATTCCTAAATCAAATATACCTTCTGCACATCTTGGAGAATCTTCTCCGTACACACTTGCAGGACCTCCTGTAAATATTATTCCTTTTGGATTTTTTTCTTTAATTTTTTCAATTGAGATATTGTATGGTACAACTTCTGAATATACATTGCATTCTCTAACTCTTCTTGCAATTAATTGGTTGTATTGACCACCAAAATCTAGTATTAAAATTAGTTCGTTATTTTTCATTTTTACCTCCTAATTTATATTTAAGCAATTATAACATATATAAATAATTGTGTAAATAAATAAGTTGATTAAAATAGCAACTTATGATAAGATTAGAAAGTGTATTGATAATAAAGGAGGGAATGGTAATAAAAATGAAAAATACTACATTAACATTTTTAGGAAAAGATTCAGGATTTGGAGAAAATAATACTTCAGCGTATTTTATAAGTAATAATGAGCTTAATATTATTGATTGTGGTTGTGATGTTTTTCAAAAAGTAAAAAATAAATTTGATCTTAATGATTTTTCAAAAATTAATATTATAATTACACATTTACATAATGATCATGCAGGGTCACTAAGTCAATTGATTTTATATTTATGGTTTGTTTTTAACAAAAAAGCAAATATTATTTGTGCTTGTAAATATATTAAAACATATT
>CAJMRU010000258.1 GCA_905215845.1 uncultured bacterium | reverse complement strand
AAAAAAATATAAAAAAATTTATCTATGGCATAAAAAGTTTATTTTTATATTTTTTTTCTATTCCAATTATAAAGAAAAAGATATCTAAAATGATTTATAATGATGATCGTGTTGTTGTTTCTTCACCATCAGCAGCAATCTTTATGCCTAGAAATTTAAATTTTATATTAGAAATTCATACAAAGTATGAGTACTTTTTTGGAAGCAATAAATTAGGTAAATTGCAAAGTATGTTGATGACTAGACCACAACTCATTTTATTTAGAAGCAAAGTGGATGCAAATAAGGCAAAAAATCAATATTTAACAGATTATATGTATAATACGATTGACGTAGAAAAAATATGTGCTATAAAAGATTATGAACAGGTAAAAAATAAATTTTTGTTTGTTGGACGTCTATCTTCTGAAAAAAATCTTTTTAAATTATTAAGTGTTGCTGCTATCTTAAAAGAAAAAAATCAAAATTTTACAATTGATATTTATGGTACAGGTGAAATGTATGAAAGTCTTAAAGAAGAAATTTATCGATTACATTTAGAAGATTATGTTATTTTAAAGGGATTTATTAATGATAAACATATCTATTTTAATTATGCGGTTTTTTTACTTACATCAACTATTGAAGGTTTTCCCTTAACAATTATTGAGGCAAAAGCTAATGCTACTCCTACAATTACAACATTTTGGGGAGAAGCTGTGAATGAAACGGTTACAGATGGCTATGATGGATATATTATAGAAGATCCTAATGAAATAGCAGACAAGTTAATTATATTAATGAATAATCAGGCGTTATTAAAAAAATTAAGTGAAAACGCACTTAACGAGTTTGATTGCTTTTCAAGAAAAGAATCAAGAAAAAAATGGTTAGAAATATTAAAATAAAAATGGAGGTACAAAATGAAAACTTTAGTTATAATTCCAGCGTATAATGAAGAAGAAAGCATTTTAAGAGTTGTTAGAAATCTTGAAAATGCTAATATTGATTGCGACTATGTTGTAATCAATGATTGTTCTAAAGATAGTACAGGGAAAATTTTAGATGAGAATAATATTAATCATATTGATTTGCCGGTTAACTTAGGATTAACTGGTGCAGTACAAACAGGGTATAAATATGCTTATTATAATAATTATGATGCAGCTATTCAATTTGATGGTGATGGGCAACATTTACCAGAATACATACCTAGTTTAATAAAAGAAATAGAAAATGGTTATGATATTGTTATAGGATCAAGATTTGTGGATGAAAAGAAACATTTTAGTATGAGAATGCTAGGTAGTAGAATTATTACAACAATGATCAAGCTAACAACAGGAGTTACAATTAATGATCCTACTAGTGGGATGAGAATTATTAATAAAGAATTGATTAAAGATTATGCTTTTGAATTAAATAGAAAACCAGAACCTGATACACTTGCTTTTCAATTAAAAAAAGGTTATAAAGCAAAAGAAGTACAAGTTAAGATGGAAGATAGACTTGCCGGTACAAGTATCTATACAGGGATAGGAAGTTCTATTCAATATATGTTAAAAGTATTAATAACAATTATATTCTTTAATTAGGAGGTAAAGTATGAGTTTAACATTACAAATATTATTAATTATAGCCACTGTTTTATTCTTTATTATTTTAGTAAAGAATGTTAAAAAAGGTAAATTAAGAACTGATTATGCTTTAGCATGGATTCTTTGTTCGATAGCATTAATTATTTTAAGTATTTTTCCACAGATTGCTTTTTTTGCAGCTAGGCTTATAGGTGTCATTTCAACTGCAAATATGGTTTTTGCTGCTATTATTTTTATGCTCATTATTTTAGTTTATATTTTATTTAATAAGGTTTCTATGTTAGAAGAAAAGCAAAAGGACTTAATTCAAGAAATTGCTATTTTGAAAAAGAAAAACGATTTGAAATAGGAAGGAAATTATAAAATGCTGAATTATGTAAAAGGTGCAATTTTCATAATTGCATATATATCATTTTTATATGTCTTTGGCTCTGCATTAATACCAAAAAGTCGGTACAGCAATTCTTCATTATGAAACTGATTAATCTTACCAACAGAGCACCTTGCCACATCTCCCATTGTAAACATTCCATTTTGTTCAAGCTTTTTCGCCGTCTGTGGACCGATTCGCCAAAAGTCTGTGAGCGGGCGATGATCCCACAGTTTTTGTCTATAACTTTTTTCTGTAAGCATAGCAATTCTCACGCCATCACTATCTGCCGTAATGTGTTTTGCCTCGATATCCATTGCAATTTTAGCCAGATAAAGATTTGTTCCTATC
>CAJMRU010000257.1 GCA_905215845.1 uncultured bacterium | reverse complement strand
TGATAAAACTTTTGATTTTTCTCCACAAGCTACTATTATTCCACTTGTATCTGTTGTAATTCCATATTTTTCTACTAAATCAGGTCTATCTGTTGCATTTACACTTTCTACAATAATTTTTTCATTTGCTTTATTATATTGCTTAGCCAAATCTAAATCTACTGCTTCTTCTGAATATCCAATAAAATATATATGAATCTCTTTATCTATATTCTTAACTTTATCTTTACTCTCATCTGACAATGTGTATAATTTTTCTTGACTGAAATCTATTGGCGTTAAATTTAATTTTTGCATTCCTATATTTATTCCTAAAAATATAGCAACTATTAATAAAACTAAAATTAATGTTTTTGTTCCATTAATTAACCATTTTTTCTTAATTGTTTCAATAAATTTGTTTGACTTTTTTTCTTTTTTAACTTTATTATCTGTTATTTTACTTTTATCTTTTTGTACTTTATTTTTATCTTTTTTTATATTATTTTTAGGTTCTTTTCCTTTTAATTTAGCTTCTTTGCTTTTTTTATTCTCTTTCAAAATTATGCCTCCTTTTACCTTACACTTTTTCTTCTTTGCATTACTATTATTGTTAATACTAAACACATAACTGTAAATGCTATAAATGTTACCATATCTGCGATGTCTATTTGTCCTGAAGGAAATTTAGTAAATAAATTTATTAGTGAAAAATTTGAAAATGCACTACTAAAGTTTGGTAAAAACCATGTTAATATAAAAAATCCTATTGTTATAACTCCTGCAACTATTTGATTTTCTGTTATACTTGAAGCTAATATTCCAAAAGATATATAGCTCATTGCTAATAATAAAAATCCAAATAAAGTTACTAATGCTGTTGTTATATGAGGTGTTCCAAAGAAACTTAATATTCCAAAATATAAAAATGTACAAAGTTCAGTTATTAAAACAATTAGTGTTGCTGATATAAATTTTCCTAACACAACTTTTGTAATGCTAAGAGGTGATGTTAATAATAATTGTTCTGTTCCTGATTTTCTTTCTTCTGCAATTGTTCTCATTGTTAATATTGGAGTAATAAATGTTAATATTGTTGCTCCAGAATAAAATATGTATTCAAAATTTGTGCTTTTATAGTAAAATACATCTGTATAGAAAAATATACTAAACATTAATAAAAATAATCCTATAAAAACATATCCTACTGGTGAAAAGAAGTATGATTTAAATTCTTTTTTTATAACTGCCCACATTATTTATTTCCTCCTTCTATTAATTTCATAAATGCATCTTCTAATGTAGTATCTGCTTTTTTCATTTCAAAAATTGTAATATTTTCTTTAGCAAATTCTGAGAAGATTGTTTTTCTAATATCGATATCTTTTTCAGCTTCTATTAGATATTGTTTTGTTCCATCTTTATTTTCTTCAACTAACTCAATCTTTTTTACACCATTTATTTTATCTTTTATTTGTTCTACTTTATTTTCAGTATCTTCAACCATTACATAAATACAGTTATTGTTATTAACTTTGTTTTCTAGATTTTGTGGTGTATCTACTGCAACTATTTTCCCTTTGTTTATTATTATAACTTTGTTACAAATTTGACTTACTTCTGATAAAATATGTGAACTTAAAATAATTGTATGCGTTTTTCCTAATTCTTTTATTAAATTTCTTATTTCCGTTATTTGTTTAGGGTCTAGACCAACAGTTGGTTCATCTAATATTAATATTTTAGGCTCTCCTACTAAAGCACCTGCCATACTAACTCTTTGTTTATATCCTCTTGAAAGATTTTTTATAAGTTTTTTTTCAACATCTTTTAATCCTGTTTGTTCTATTATTTTTTCAACTTTTTCTTTTCTTGATTTTTTCTCTACTTGTTTTATTTCTGCCATATATGTTACAAATTCTTTTACTGTTAAATCTGTATAAAGTGGTACTCCTTCTGGCATATATCCAATTTCTTTTTTAGCTTTTTTTGGTTTTTTTAATGTGTCAAAACCATCAATTATTACTTCTCCTTCTGTTTGCTCAAGAAATCCTGTTAAAATATTCATTGTTGTACTTTTTCCTGCACCATTAGGTCCAAGTAATCCTACTATTTCACCGTCTTCAATGGTAAAACTAATATTTTCTACGGCTACGGCTTTTCCATACCTTTTTGTAATATTTTTTACCTCTATCACAAAAATTCCTCCTTTAAATTTTTAATATTATGCTCATATTATCATTTTATAGATTTAATGTAAAGATTTTCACAAAAAATTTACATAAGCTTTACGGGCGTATTGGTTTAATGTTTTTTGTAAATTTATC
>CAJMRU010000256.1 GCA_905215845.1 uncultured bacterium | reverse complement strand
TTTTTATTATAAAGATATATAGAACAAAAATAATATATATGAAAATAAAGGGGAAAGTTTTAATAATATACAAATTTTACAAATTATGTATTAAGACTGGTTTCCTTAATGGGAGGAATGTAATATGAAAGATAAAAAAGTATTAGTAATTTCCATAACAGTAATAGTATTAATAGCCATAGCAATAATTGTAGGAATTGTTATAGGAAATATGCCAAAAGAAAAACCAGAAGAAGTTTTAAACAAATATTTTGCATTAATAAATGACAAAAAATATGATGAAATGTATGAAATGATAAGTAGTACTTCAAAAGCCGAAATAAGCAAAGAAGAATTCATAAAGAGAAATAAAAATATTTATGAAGGAATAGACGGAAAAATTACAAAAATCAATGTTAATGAAAAAATAAAAGAAAATAAGAAAGAAAAGATTACATATGATCAAGAATTAATAACTTCAGCAGGTACAGTTAAATTTTCTAGTAATGTATCTTTTACTAAAGAAGAAAAAGCATATAAATTAGATTGGAAATCAGAATTAATATTTCCAGAGTTAAAAGATAATTATAGAGTAAAAGTAGAAAAAGTAAAGGGAAAAAGAGGCTCAATATTAGATAGAGGAGAAAACCCAATAGCGTATGATGGTGAGGTTTCTTCGGTAGGCATTGTACCACGGAAAATTAGGAGAAAATAAAGAAGAAAATATAAATAAAATCTCACAAATTTTAGGTATTTCAACAGAATATATAAACAGTGAATTATCAAAATCATATGTAAAAGAAGATACTTTTGTACCATTAAAAAAGGTGTCTAAAAAAAATACACAATTAAAAGATGAACTATTACAAATTCCAGGGATTTTGATAAATGATGTAGATGGAAGAGTATATAAATTAGGAGAAGAAGCAGGACATTTAATAGGATATGTTCAAACAATAAATGAAGAAGAACTAAAAAAATATGCAGATAAGGGATATACCTCCACAAGTTTAATAGGAAAATCAGGATTAGAATTAGCTTATGAAGATAGATTAAGAGCAGAAGATGGAGTAACAATATATATTGTTAACGAAAAAGGAGAAGCCGTTAAAGAAATAGCAAGGCAGAAGCAAAAAGATGGCGAAAATATAAAATTAACAATAGACAGCGATATACAAAAAAGATTATATTCACAATTAAAAGATGATAAAGGTCTATTTGTAGTAATGCAACCACATACAGGAGAGTTATTAGCTTTAGTAAGTACACCAACATTTGACTCAAACGATTTTTCTTTGGGAATGACAAATGCTAAATGGGAAGAATTAAATAATGATAAATCTAAACCATTATATAATAGATTTATACAAAAATATTGCCCAGGTTCAACATTTAAACCAATAACAGGAGCAATAGGATTAACAAATAATAAAATTACAGCAGATGAAGATTTAGGATATACAGGGACAAGTTGGCAAAAAGATTCTAGCTGGGGAGATTATAAAGTAACAACCTTAACAGGATATAACGGACCTAAAAACTTGCAAAATGCATTGATGTATTCAGATAATATATATTTTGCACAAGTTGCACTAAGACTAGGTTCAAGTTCATTTACTCAAAGTTTAAATAAAATAGGATTTAACCAAGAAATAGAATTCCCACTATCATTAGCAAAATCACAATTTTCAAACTCAGAGGGAATAGATACAGAAGGAAAACTAGCAGATTCAGGATTTGGACAAGGAAATATATTAGTAAATCCAATACATATGGCATCAATATATTCAAGCTTTTTAAATGATGGAAATATGTTAAAACCATATATCGAATACAAAGAAGGAAATGAAGGAGAAATATTAATAGAAAATGCTTTTTCTAGTGAAGCAGCAAATATAATAAAAGATGATTTAATACAAGTCGTAGAAAATCCTTCAGGAACAGCTCATGATATGAAATTAAATAATGGAATAACAATAGGAGGAAAGACTGGAACGGCAGAATTGAAAACTGATAAAAATGATAATACAAGTGGAACTTTAGGATGGTTTAATTGTTTTACAACAAATCAAGGTCAAAGTGATAAAATAATCATTGGAATGGTTGAAAATGAGCAAGACCATGCTGAAGGTGGAAGCCATTATGTAATAAAGAAAATAAGAACTTTATTTGAATAAATTTATATAAAAGCTATTCTATAAATCTGTAGAATAGCTTAAGATTTATAGTTAGTATAAACTTTATACAAAAAATGGACTTTTTTATTTATTTATGGTAATATAACTAATATAATTTAGAATAAACAAGGGAGATGATACTTTTGAATAAAA
>CAJMRU010000255.1 GCA_905215845.1 uncultured bacterium | reverse complement strand
GTTCTAATAAATCTTCAGGTAATGATGTAATACTAGATTTATAATAGTTATAATTTTTATCATTTAAATAAGGTGTTTTTATTCCAGTTGATTTATATAGAAGAATACTAGAATAAATATTAATATTTACTAATTCAAAAGATGATAGAAAATTATATTCTAGTTCAAGATTTTCTATATCTTCTTTTCTATAATGAGCTTTCGTATCATGAATAATATATAAAGTTTCTACATTTCCTCTGTATCTGCCAGAAAATTGTGCAATATCTATAATATCATGTGCTTCACAGAACATAGATGTGATATTATTATCTTTTATATTAATACCTTCTCTTACTCTTGATGTAGCAAAAACAAGATTTATATTTTCTGGAAAAGTTTCTTGTTCTACAATATAATTGACTAAAGATGGCATATTATTTAGACAAGACTTTAATTTAGTATTTTTAGTTTTGCTCTTTTCAACTTTACAACGACTATCACTAATTATAATTCCAATAGAATTAGTATCTACATTAAAATTTTTTGTTAATTTTTTATAATAACTGTTACAAATATCAGTTACAGAATTAGCCATGTATATCATTTTATTTTGTGAATTAGCTTGCGATAAAAGTTGAAAGGCTTTAGCTTTACTAATTACTTTTATAGATTTAGGCTTTACATTTTTACATTCATCTGTAAAATCAAAGTGCTTAAAATTCTTAAAGTGTTCAAAAAAAGGTAGAACATTCTTAGTAGTTGCAGATAAACAGATAATTTTTACACCATGTGCATGGTAGTATTGTATTAATGAATATAAATAAAAGGCAGTATCTGTGTAGCCGGCATCTGCAATTAAAGAATGTACTTCATCTATAACTATATATCTAAATCCTAATTCATTTAATCTTTCTAAATCTTCAGGGCTTTAAAAAAATCCTTTTAGTGAATGATGAGTAATGACATAATTTAGACCATAGGATTTACATTCAATATATTCATTAGAGAAATTAATATCTTTTAACATTTGCTCTTTAATTAATTTTCTTGAAGTAATAAATAAAATCTTTTCAAATCTATGCAATTCTTTTGTAAGGCATTTCTGTATCCATGTATTTTTACCAGCTCCTACACCAGCTGTGATTAAGATTAAAGTACTATCTTTATTTCTATTTATTTCATGGTCTAAATCATTTTTAAAATTAGTTCTTCCTAATATTTCTTCTTTATGTTCTTCAATCACTTCAGATAAATATTTATTTTCCATACTTTTTCAACTCCTTTTGGAAAAATTATATCATTCTTTTAGAGAAATACCAATAAAGAGTAAGTAAAAATAAGGAATGCGACATTATTCGACATTTTATACCCCTTCCAAAATATGACAAAATGTGATAAACTAAAAAATAAAGTGAGGATGGTCATATGAAAGTTAAAAAAATAGAAATATATAATTATAGAGCATTAAAAGAAGTATATTTAGATTTGGAAGATGAGTTGTCATTAATTGTAGGAAAAAATAATACAGGAAAAACATCATGTATATCTATTATTCGAAAGTTTTTAGGAAAGAAGAATGAATTTAACTTTGATGACTTCAATATTGAATTTCAAAAAGAAATAATTAATGTTTTAAATAAAGAAGTAGAAAAGACTGAAAATACATTAGAGATATCTATTTATAGAGAAAGCACGCAAGGTAACGCCAGCGTAACAGCAGAGCTCTTTTTCCAACAGGACGGAAACGGAGGAGAACAGCCCGGTAGAGAATTTATATCTCTCGACAACAATATAATTACATTCACAGAGGGCAATAATGAAGCTAAAATCAAATTAAACATCGATTTAGTCAAACTCGATTATTTGACCAAGGCTAAAACTCAAATACGTCTGACTCCAAAAGAAAATTGTAGTGTTTCACCTTTTGGAAAATCAGCAATAACCGTATCCGTCAGTCGCAAACCTACCTGGTACCAAATGGAGGAAAAAGGAATTTATACCTCTCAATTTTTAGGAACAGAAAAAGAAGTTACTGTAATGAAAGCTGAAGAAGCCCCATTTTACATCGTTAAAGATTGTTATGTAGAAAATGGTGACATTCGTATAGACTTGGACCAAAACGGAAATGCAACCATAGAACAACAGAAAGCTTTCATTTATCCGGAATATGGCGTAGTATATGTCGCCGGAACCGGACAATTAAATGAAATCAGTAACACCATTATTACTCAAATGAATTTTTTGGTAGAGCAAGACGGGAAATGGGGCATTCTTTCCGGTGTAGCTTTTGAAGAAACTCTAAAACTTCCAAACAAATAAAACACAGAGATTA
>CAJMRU010000254.1 GCA_905215845.1 uncultured bacterium | reverse complement strand
AATCTAAATATTTGCTCTTATAATCTAAATATTCTTGATGTGATATAAAAACTTCTTCTTCCGTAAATTTAAATTCTCTAAATATCCTAAGTTTTATTAAAATTTTAGTTAACTCTCTAAATATAACAATAAATTTTTTCTTTTCTTCTTCTGATTGTATTGTATCTACAAATTCCACTGTTGGAACAACTTCTTTTAATTTTTTCGCTACTTCAATAAATCTTTCTTTATAGTATTCATATGGTTTTAATAGAACTTCATCTGGATCACTTGTATCAGAAAAAATCCTTATAGCATTATCTACAGCCTTTTTCGTTGTTCTAAAACTTACTATGTTTCCTTGCGTTTTTGTTGCTTTTTCTACTCTATTTGTTCTTGAAAAAGCTTGTATTAAATCATGATATTTTAAAGCTTTATCTACATACAATGTATTTAACTTTTTACTATCAAATCCAGTTAAAAACATATTTACTACAATTAAAATATCTATTTCCGCATTTTTTACTCTTTTTGAAACATCTTTAAAATATCCATCGAATGTATTTACTGAATAGTTAGTATCAAACATTTTATTATAATCATTTATAATTCTCTCTAAACTTTGACATGAAAGTTCATCTTTACCTTCATAATCTTCATTTGGTCCATATGTAAATATTGCTGCTATTTTTAAATCCGTTTTTTTAGTTTTAAAACAATCATAATATTTTACTAATTGTGGTATACTAGCAGTTGCAAATATGGTGGTATATGTCATATCATTAGTTTTTAATGGATGCATTGTAAGTATTCCTTCAGTAATGTTATTTATTCTTTCATCAGCCATATAAGCTTCCTCAGTATTTATTCCTTCAACTTCAACATAATCTATATTATCTAAATTAGCATCTATTGTTTTATAATAATCAACTGAAAATCCTAATACATTTCCATCATTTATTGCATCTTTTAATAAATATTTGTGTAAACATTTTTCAAATATATCTGCGGTTGTTCTTCCATCTTGACTTTTATTTTCTGGAAATCTTGGTGTACCTGTAAATCCAAAATATTGAGCTCTATTAAAATGCATTTTTATAGCTTTATGCATATCACCAAATTGGCTTCTATGACATTCATCTATAATAAATACAACCTTTTCATCTCTGTATTTTTCCATTAATTCTGAATATCTTGGGCTATTTATAGCATTAGCCATTTTTTGAATCGTAGTTATGATTAATGGCTTTGTTGAATCTTGTATATTTTTAACTAACTTATATGTACTATTTGTAAAGTCTACTGAGCCTGGTTCAAATTTATTGAATTCATCGAATGTCTGCGTATCTAAATCTTTTCTATCTACTAAGAAAAAGACTTGTTTAATATCTGGTTCATTTGCTAAAATTTGACTTGCTTTAAATGATGTTAATGTTTTTCCTGAACCTGTAGTATGCCATATATATCCATTATTATTTGTTTCTAAAGCTTGTTTTACTAGTGCCTCCACAGCATATACTTGATATGGCCTCATTACCATTAATTGTTTGTCTGTTTCATTAATAACCATATATCTAGCAATCATTTTAGACACAAAACATTTTTCTAAGAAATACATTGAAAATTCACTTAAATTGCTAATTCTGTTGTTTTCTTCATCTGTCCAAAAAAATGTATATCCAAAGTTTAATTCTCCATCTGTATTTGCAAAATATTTTGTATTTACCCCATTACTTACAACATATATTTGAATAAATTTATATAATTCTTTATATGAAGTTCTTCTATATCTTTCAATTTGATTTACTGCTTCTTTTAATGTCTTTCCTCTCGCTTTTAATTCTATTTGAATTAGTGGTAGTCCATTAATAAAAAGAGTTACGTCATATCTAGTTTCTTTTTCTCCTGTAATACTAGTTATTTGATTTGAAACTTGGTATATGTTTTTGCACCATTGCCTAGTATTAAATAATTCTATATATATTTTTTCTCCATTATCTCTTTCTAGACATTGCTTTTCTCTTAAGATTTTGCTACTAGCAAAAACACCTTTTCCTGTAATCATTGTATATAGTCTATCAAATTCTCTATCTGATAATTCTTTTCCTTTTAATTCATCTATATTATGCTTATTTACTTGTTTTCTAAAATTTTCTTTTACATCATCTAGTTTTTTTAGATTAATCCTAGTATAACCTAATAATTCTAAATGTTTTATTAATTTTTCTTCAAGCATTGCTTCGCTTTCATATTCTTTAGACATATATTAGCCCCCTCAAATAATAACTTTATTTAATAATAATTTTCCAAAATTATTCTATCATAAAATTATAAAACATTC
>CAJMRU010000253.1 GCA_905215845.1 uncultured bacterium | reverse complement strand
ATACATTTATACAATAGTAATAACATCAATGCCAGATAAAATGGTAGTATTTGAAGGAGAAGAAATAAATACAAAAACATTATTAGGACTAAATTTAATGGAAAAAAGTGAAAGTATGACAGTATCATCAAATGTAAATAATCAAAAAATAGATGAAGTAGGAGTAAAAAAATTAACATTAAATTTATTCGATAAATTACCATTAAAATCCATAAACGTATCAATATTGCCAAGAACTAAAGTAATACCAGTTGGAAATATTGCAGGAGTAAAACTATATACAAGTGGGGTTTTGGTAGTAGGGATGTCTGAAATAGAGGGAAAAGATAATAAAATATATAAACCATATGAAAATACAGGGATAAAAGAAGGAGATACAATAACTAAAATAAATAGTAAATATATATCTTCGACTGATGATTTAATAGATAATGTAAACAAATCAAATGGTGATACAATAGAAGTAACATATATTCAAAATGAACAAATGAAAGAATGTAGTATAACACCAGTAAAAACAGATGAAAATCAATATAAAATTGGACTTTGGGTAAGAGATAGTGCTGCAGGAGTGGGAACAGTAACATTTTATGAACCTGATACTAAGACCTTTGGAGCACTAGGACATGGAATAGCAGATATTGATACTGGAGAATTGTTAAATATAGCTTCTGGAGAATTTGTAACAACTAGAGTTTTAAATATAACAAAAGGAGAAAAAGGAAATCCAGGGAAAATTCAAGGAACAATTGAAAATCAACAAACAATAGGAGAAATATCAAAAAATACTGGATTTGGAATATATGGAAAAGTAGATAATATATCAAGTTTAGACATAGATGCATCAAAAGAAATGGAAGTAGCATTAAGAGATGAAATAAAATTAGGTAAAGCAAAAATATTATGCAGTTTAGATAATAAAAACGTACAAGAATATGAAATCGAAATAAAGAAGATTTATAAAGAAAATAATTATAATAATAAAAGTATGGAAATAGAAATAACAGATGAAAATCTAATAAATAAAACAGGTGGAATAATACAAGGAATGAGTGGGTCACCAATAATTCAAAATGGTAAGTTTATAGGTGCAGTAACACATGTATTAGTTAATAATCCAAAAGAAGGATATGCTGTGTTTGGAGATTTAATGCTAAAACAAACAAAAGAAATAAAATGATTTTGGGGTCGGAGACAAAAATCAGTTTTTTAAATTCTAAAATATGAAATATATACTATTATATGGAATTTTTATTAAGTAAAAAGAAGAAATGTATTTACAATAAATGAAAAGAATAGTATAATCAATATGAAAAATATTGGTAATTTTGTAGAATAAAATAATCAATATAAAAAACAAAAGAAAGGGAGAGAAAAATGTTAAAAAAGTACAAAAGCACAAAAGGAATCACATTAATAGCATTAGTAATAACAATTATTGTACTATTAATTTTAGCAGGAGTAAGTGTTGCTTTCTTAACAGGTGATAAGGGGATTTTAACTCAAGGAATTACAGCTAAAGAGGAAACAAAAAAAGCATCGATCCAGGAACAAAGACAACTTGCAATGACAAATGCATTGATAAATAATAAAAATCAAAATTATACTGATAAAAATGGAGACACTGCAATAATACCAACAGGATTTGCTATAACTGGAATAGAAGGAGAAACTGAAATTGATAAAGGGTTAGTTATTATAGATAATTTAGGAAACGAATTTGTATGGGTACCAATTACAGATATTAATATACTTGCCAAAAAAACATCAGGAATAGATAGTAATAACAGAACAAATTATCAAGGAAAATTATATAATTTTTTTAATAATGGTGAAGATATTTCTTCATCCGATGACTGGAGATATGGACAAGGTCATTACTTAAATAATAGAGAACCTAGTTTAATAACAGGAGATAATTCTGATTCTTATGCAGTTTTAGATAATGTTGTAGGTTCAATGTATGATGCAGATAGTCGTTACTATCATTATATATTAGGTTACAATAATGTTATAGAATTTGGAAAAGCTATGCAAGAAGAATTTAATATTATGGTAGAAAGTGTAAATAAATATGGAGGTTTTTATGTTGGAAGATACGAAACAAGTATAGATGGAACTACTGTTGCTTCCGTAAAAGGAAATATGCCAATCCAAAAGATGAATTGGTACAAAATATATTTATATATGAATAATAAATATGAAAATAATCCGTTTCATTCGAATACAAATGTAACAAGTTCAATGATATGGGGTTCTCAATGGGATGCAATGTTAAATTGGATTTTAACAGGAAGTAATAGAATAAAAGTTATGGCAAATA
>CAJMRU010000252.1 GCA_905215845.1 uncultured bacterium | reverse complement strand
TTTATTATTTATTATTTATTTAATATTACTATTATTGTTTTATTTACTTTATATATTTTAAGTGAGTTATAAGTTTGGATAGTTTTTATTTTTTTACTAATTGTAATTATACTATATTTTTGTTAGTTTGTGTATATTTCTACTGTAATTTTACTCTTTACTTTTGTAAAAATCTTGTCTTTTATGCTCTTTTAAATCCTTGTCCTAATACTTCTCTTGAATTTGTTATTATTATAAAGCTATTTTTGTCAATTTTTTTTGCTATTTCTGTTACTTTTGATACATCTCTTCTTGTTACTGCACACATTAATATTAATATTTCTTCATTTGTGTACATTCCTTTTCCATATATTCCTGTTGTTCCTCTTTCTATTGATTTCCCTATTTTTTCGGCTATTTCTTCGCTTTTTTTAGATACTATAAAAATGAGTTTTGTAAAATCTATTCCTTCAAATAATATATCTATTATTTTTCCCATTAAATAAATTGCAATCCCTGAATATAATCCAATTTCTATTTCTCTGAAAAAAAACATATTTAATGTTACTATTATAATGTCTATTATAACAATTATATTTCCTGTTCTAATACTTGGTTTATATTTTTTGGCTATATATGTTACCATGTCTGTTCCTCCTGTTGAACTATTTACTTTTAATATAATAGCCGTCCCTACTCCTATTATTATTCCTCCATATATACATGCTAAAAATCTATCTTGTGTTAGTGGTTTAAATTTATCTAAGCAATCGATAAAAGTTGATAATGATATTGTTCCTATTAATGATTTTACAAAAAAACTTTTTCCGATTTTTAATATTGAAATTAAAAACAATGGAATATTTAATAATATTATTGTTGTTCCCATTGGTATTTTTAACAGGTAATATATTATTGTTCCTATTCCAGCAATTCCTCCTGAAGATAATTGATTTGGTAACAAAAATAATGATATACCTATTGATATTACAAATGAGCCTAATATTGTTCCAAATATTTCTGCTATTTGCTTTTTTATATTGTATTTTTCTTCAATGTGTTTTATATTGTTCATGAAATCACCTTTATATAAGTATTTGTATTTTTAAGTATTTTATGCAAATTAGGGAATTCTAAAATATACAGTTAACCTGTAAAAATATTTTTTATATCACTTTTCCTTGTTTTATATTGAAATCATAAATACTAAATTTTAAAATCTTAAGCAACATAGATAACTAAGGAAATTTCAAAAAAATGTAATATATGTTTGACAAACTTACATGAGAATTTTAAAAAAGCTTTTAATACTACTTGACAATAGCCCTATTATTTGGTATCATAATAATTGCTTAATTATGCGGGAATAGCCCTATTATTTGGTATCATAATAATTGCTTAATTATGCGGGAATAGCTCAGTTGATAGAGCGCTGCCTTGCCAAGGCAGAGGTCGCGGGTTTGAGCCCCGTTTCCCGCTCCATATAGATTTTTTAATATTTTTCTATTTTGGTACTATTAATTAAGTCTTTGCATATAATTAATTAGATACGGCGACATAGCCAAGTGGCTAAGGCACGAGTCTGCAAAACTCTGATCCCCGGTTCGAATCCGGGTGTCGCCTCCAAAAATACAGTTTTACAACGTGTTATACAGTTTTAAAATGTGTTAGAAAATCCCTAGAAATAGGGATTTTTTATTTTTTTGTTTTACTCTGTGTTATAATAAATTAAAGTGTCTGGGTTAAAATTGGGTTAAAAAAATAGTCCTCTTTTTCTTTTGCTTTTCACTATTTTATCAAAGTTATAATTTCTTAAATGTTGTCATATCAACGTTTTTTGACCTTGAAATTGCCCATAAAATTTGATTTTTATTGTCGAATATAAAATATTCGTGAAAATAAAAAATAATTGTAAAATTTGTGATGTTTGCTTGAAATATGTAAAAATTTATTGTATAGTAAATATTGTAGGAAATGAGATAGCAGATATGTTGTGGCTACCACTTTCAATACTCGATACATTCGAGAGCAAGGAGGTGGTTGTTTATGGGATTTATATTAACTTTAATATATGCTTTGGGATTCTCCCTAACTGTAAACGTAGCCTTGTTGTGTATTATATACATAATGTGGACTAATAAACAATAAAAAACAACACATTCTGCTTTGACCAGTGGGAATGTGTTGTTATAACAATTTATGTGGTAACCACATTTTCTGTGGCTCTCATTTTCTATCTATATTATACACAGATTTTTAATTTTTGTCAAATGCAATTTTGAAAAACGTTTTATTGTGTGTTATATAAAATTACACTATATTATATAAAATTAAAATTATTGGGTT
>CAJMRU010000251.1 GCA_905215845.1 uncultured bacterium | reverse complement strand
TACTTATTTAACAAAAATGATTCTTGATGGAAATTTTTAATTGCATCATTAAAATAATATAGCTAGAATAAATGTATAAAGCTTGCACAAAATCCCATATACCTTCAAATATCTCACAAAAAGAAGGATTATCTAGAAATATTTTTAGAATTCTAGTTATCCTTCTTTTTATTTAAGATATTTTTCTTAAAAATTTATTTTAAAAAGAAAAATTTACTTTTCTTTTTAAACATTCATTTTTCTTTTTATTTCTCTTAATGCAATTGATAATTGGTCTGGACATGATGTTCCTCTAGTTCCACATGGTATTCCTGTTAATCTTTTTATTGCTTCATCTAAATTCATACCTTCTATTAATCTTGCTACTCCTACCGTATTTCCTGCACATCCACCTAAAATTTTTACTTCTTTTATTATATTGTCTTCAACGACAACTTTCATTTCTCTTGAACATACTCCTTGTGGCTTAAAAATATATTCCATATTAAAATTCATTCCTTTCTTAGTTCTTTCAAAGGTATACCATTCTAATTAAAAATTTTGCTTTCTTAAACTAGTTTTCTTTTTTCTCATCAACTGCAATATTTATATGAACATCTTTTAATTGTTGTTCTGATACTTTTGAAGGTGCCCTCATTAATAAATCCCTTGCTTTTTTATTTTTTGGAAATGCTATTATTTCTCTTATATTTTGTGAATCTGCAATTAACATTACCATTCTATCAACTCCTGGTGCAGCTCCTGCATGTGGTGGTGTTCCATATTGGAAGGCATTATATAATGCACCAAATCTATTCTTTACATCTTCTTCGCTATATCCTGCTATTTCAAATGCTTTTACCATAATTTCCGGATTATGATTTCTAACTGCACCTGATGCCATTTCGTATCCATTACATACTAAATCATATTGATATGCTAATATGTCTAGTGGATTTTCTTTTTCTAATACTTCTAGTCCACCTTGTGGCATTGAGAAAGGATTATGACTAAAGTCTATTGTTCCTTCATCTGATAATTCATACATTGGAAAATCTACTATAAAGCAGAATCTATATACTCCTTTTTCTATTAAATCTAGTCTATTTCCTAATTCAATTCTTACTAGACCTGCTATTTTTTGTGCTTTAGAAAATTCATCAGCAATAAAGAAAATACTTGAATTTTTTTCTAATCCATATTCTTTTTCTAATTTTTCTTTTATTTCTTCTGTTATAAATTTAGCAATTCCACCTTGTACATTTCCTTCATTATCTAATTTAGTCCAAGCTAGTCCTTTAGCTCCAACTTCTTCTGTTATTGCAAATTCTCCCATTTTATCAAAGAATTTTCTTCCTTGTTCTGCTCCATTTGGCACTATTATTGCTTTTATTGTTTTATCTTTAAATGCATTAAATTCTGAATTTTCAAATAATTTTGTTACATCTTGTATAATTAATGGATTTCTTAAATCCGGTTTATCTATTCCATATTTTTCCATTG
The DNA here is from genome assembly GCA_905215845.1 of uncultured bacterium. GTDB lineage: Bacteria > Bacillota > Clostridia > TANB77 > CAG-508 > CAG-269. The sequence goes on along the minus strand of CAJMRU010000251.1, from coordinate 855 downwards.
CTTCTCTATATGGAATACGAATAAATGGACCTTCGTCTACTTTCCAATTTGTAAATTTTTTAAATGTATATGGAATTACTTCTTCTATTATTTTAAATACATCTTCTTGTGTTGCAAAGCTCATTTCAAAATCTAATTGATAAAATTCACCTGGTGCTCTATCTGCCCTTGGATCTTCATCTCTAAAACATGGTGCTATTTGATAATATTTATTAAATCCTGATACCATAAGCAATTGTTTAAATTGCTGTGGTGCTTGTGGTAATGCATAAAATTCTCCTGGATTTAATCTACTTGGAACTAAATAATCTCTTGCTCCTTCTGGTGATGAATTCGCTAATATTGGTGTTTGAATTTCTGTAAAATCTAATTCATCCATTTTATCTCTTAAAGTTTTTAATATCTTTGAACGTAATAATATGTTATTATGTAATTTTTCATTTCTTAAATCTAAAAATCTATATTCTAATCTTAAATCTTCTCTTACTTCTTGTTCTGTATTTATTTCAAATGGTAAAATATTTTTACATTTTCCTAAAACTTCTATTTTACTTGCTACTACCTCTATTTCTCCTGTATTCATATGTGGATTTTTATTGCTTCTTTCCACAACCTCTCCTACAATGTGAATACAACTTTCTGTTGTTAGCTCTTTGGCTTTGATTTGTAAATCTTCGTCATTTATAACTATTTGTGTAATTCCAAATTCATCTCTTAAATCTATAAAAATCATACCACCTAAATCTCTTATTTTTTGTACCCATCCAGCTAATTCTACTGTTTCTTTTATATTATTTATTTTTTCTTTTATTTCTTCAATTGATTTTTCCAAGTTAAAATTATCTTGTTTTATTT
>CAJMRU010000250.1 GCA_905215845.1 uncultured bacterium | reverse complement strand
TAATAAAAACATCTTTTTCTTCAAAATTATCAATAAATCCAACTTTAGCAATGTTTTCATTTACACCTTGAATCCATACAGGTCTATCATCATAAAAAATATCACATTTTTCTTTATTATCTAAAATAGAATATACTCTTTTTAAATCCATAAAATCACGCTCCTAAAAATATACTTATTTAAAGTATATCCGCTAGAATGGGTAAATATTCATAATAAGTTGATTTAACTTTTTAAAGATTGTAGAAATTGACACTTTACATAATTTGTAATATGATTAGTGTGTAAATTTTAAACACTGCCAAGATCAGATTGTATATAAAAACCATACTTAATTTAAGGAGGAAGATTTATGTGTAAGTATAGAATTTCTTATTTAATTTTAGGAAATGTATTTGTAATTGCTACTGACTATTTGCAACTACTCAAAAATCAAATTAATCACATTGCAAAATTCTGTTATTCTGAACCTAATTTTGATGTTCGGGATAATGACAATCAAATTCTGATCGAATATATTGAAGAACAAACCATGTTTTTAAGATATAAAGAATTGATTAAATGTTCAAAATTAAGAACTATTTGCACTTTTAAAAATGAATATCACCTTGAAGCGTGTGTTGGTTCAGAAATATGTTATATGCAACTTCCAGACAAATACATCGTTAGAAAAATTTCAAACCAACATTATATTTTGATTGGTGATGGCATCCGGAATACGACTAAATATGTTTTTCGTCTGATTCGTGAAATCATTGTAAGATTAGAAGAAAATAGAGGAAAAATATTTATGCATGGTACATATTTAGTTAATGATGGGCATGGAATATGTATTTTAGGAAACGAAGGTTATGGAAAAACTACATATTTTTCAAAACTTCTTTCATTAGGTAAGTCATCTATTATTAGTAATGACCGTACTTTCTTGCATTTTGAAAATATTGCTAAAATGTATTATTTTCCAATACCAATAGTATATAAAATAGGAAGTGTTGAAAATAACATATTTTTAAAAAAGAATGTACTTGAAAGCGGAAAATATGATTTACCTGAATCTTTTAAACGAGCTAAAACAAGTTTTCCTGTTCCCTTGACAGATGTTCCTACTTTCTTTCCAAATGTAACATTTCAACAAGAGGCACCATTAGATATGATAATATTTTCGAAAATCGACTTCGAAAGACCTTTTGATTTTGAAAGTAAACTAATATCTAAAGAAGAAGCAATAAAAAGAATGAATGAAACCTGTTTTACTCCAATTGACTATGAATCGCTTAGAAAACCTTGGATATATCCTAGAAATAAAAGTGATTACGAAATTGAGAGAGACGTAACATTAACTATTGAAAAAATTGTTTCTTCTGTACCTGTATATGTTGTTAGATTTGGAAAAGATATTTATGATGAGGAACTTTACATTAAAACTAAATTTATGTTGGAGGTATAAGATGAAGAAAAAATGGTGTCTTGTTTATAATGATGAATCTACTTCAAAAGAATATTTTCGGATTGTAGATTTTATTTTTACAACATTTTGCAATGAAAATACTTTATGTGCAAAAGTACCCGCTTCTAAGCTCAAATATGATTTTAATGCTCAATTTTCTAAAATACCATTTATACCAGATTGCATTTTATTTTGGGACAAATCTTGGAAAATAGCTGAGCAAATTCAAAGTCTTGGAATCAAGGTATATAATAATCCAATTTTTGCAATTACTTGTGAAAATAAGTTTGAAACCTATAAGATCTTAAAAAGAGATGGATTAATTCCGAAAACTATATTGACAACGGCTCAAAAGGCTTTACAATTTCAACAATTAATTGCAAAACAAATCGGATTTCCAATGGTAGCGAAGTTAGAAGATAGTGCGTTAGGTAACAATGTCTTTATATTACAAAATGTGAATATGCTTAATAATTTTCTTCAAATTAAATCAGAGAATATGCGACTAGTGATACAAGAGTATTTAGCCTTTTCACCCAATATAGAGATTAAAGTTTTTGCAACTCAAGACAAAGTAGTGTCTTGTTTTAAACGGATTACTATGCAAGACGGTTCTTATATGGATGAAATGTGTTTACTATCTCATGAGGATGAAGAAAGGGCAATTAGATGTTGTAGAACATTAGGAATTACATTTGCAGGGATAGATATGCTATATCAAAATAAAGAGAGTTTGTTAATAACAGATGTTAATACACAGCCAAATGTATTAAATATTTTCAAAATTCTAAAAATTAATGTGATTAGTGAAATCCTGCATACTTACAGCTAGCAAAAAGTTGGATTTAGGTCAAGTTTTTAGACACATTTTTCTACGAATTTTTATAAATTATTC
>CAJMRU010000249.1 GCA_905215845.1 uncultured bacterium | reverse complement strand
TAATATTTTTATATTTACTAATATATTCTATCACTTTCAAAAAGTCCAAAAAGCTAGGAGTAAATATAAACTAATCTATTCAATCCCAGCTTTTATTTCCTTAATTATTTTTTTATTTTTGCATTTTCTACTAAAAATTCTATTGCTTTTTCTGATTTTAATCCTTCTTTTATGTAACTTCTTACATTTTCATTTTTTAAGAATTCTTCATCATTTTCTTTTCCATAATTTTTAGCCATTTCTTTCATTTTTTCTTCTACATCTTTATCTTCTACCTCTATTTTTTCTGCTTTTATTATAGCTTCTAATGCTAAACGAGATTTTATAGCTTCAATTGCTTGAGGTTCATATTCTTTTTGCATATCTTCTTTAGTTTTTCCCATTATTTGAAGATATTGTTCTAATTTTAATCCTTGATATGCTAGTCTTTGTTCCATATCTTTCATCATGTTTTCTGTTTCTGTTTCAATCATTCCTGATGGTATTTCAACTTTCATATCATCACATACTGCTTTCATAACAGCTTCTTGTGTTTCATATTTAGCTTTTTGTTCATTTTGCTTTTTTTGTTTTTCTTTTATACTTTTCTTTAATTCTGCAAGAGTGTCAAATTCACTAACATCTTTTGCAAATTCATCGTCTAATTTAGGTAATTCTTTTTTCTTGATTTCATTTACTTTAACTTTGAAAGTTGCATCTTTTCCTGCTAAATCTTTTGAAAAATATTCTTCTGGGAATTTTACATTGATGTCTTTTTCTTCATCAATTTTCATACCAATTACTTGGTCTTCAAATCCTGGTATAAATGTATTACTTCCTATTTCTAAGTCATGGTTTTCTGCTTTCCCACCTTCAAATGCAACACCATCAACAAATCCTTCAAAATTAATATTAGCGATATCACCTTTTTCTACTGGTCTATCTTCTACTGAAACTAATCTTGAATTATGTTCTTGCATATGTTCTAATTCATGTGCTACATCTTTTTCTGTTACTTTATATTCTATTTTCTTTATTTCAACACCTTTATAGTTTCCTAATTCTACTTCTGGTTTTGTTTGGAAAATAGCTGTGAATTTTAAGTCTTGTCCTTTTCCTATTTGAGTAACTTCTATATCAGGTCTGCTTACAACTTCTAATTTATTTTCTTCTACTGCTTTTGATAATTCTTCTGGTACTAATTCATTAAAAGCATCTTCATAAAATATTTCTTTACCATAATATTTTTCAACAATATTCATTGGTGCTTTACCTTTTCTAAATCCAGGTATATTAAAATATTTTGCACTTTTGAAATATACTTTTTGTATAGCTCCATCAAATTTTTCAGCTTCTATTGTCATTTCTAATTTAACTTCATTTGCATTTTTAGTTTTTTCTACTTTACATTCCATTTTCTTCAATCCTTTCATTTTTCTTATAGCTCATTTATTATACCATAAAATTCCTATTTTGCAAGGATTTTTAAATATTTTTTCTAAAATGCTTGTTTTTTTTTTGCTTTTATGTTAAAATTGTCAATAGTCAGTTTATTTAAGTAATTTAGGAGGTGCAATTAAGAAATGGCAAGATGTGAAGTATGTGATAAATCAGTAAATCATGGAAATAAACTTAGCATTACTCGTTCTCATATAAGTAAAAGATCACCACGTACTTGGAAACCAAATTTAAGAAGTGTTAAAGTTTTAGTTAATGGTGAAGCTAAGAGAATTCATGTATGTGCTAAATGTTTAAGAGATGGTAAAGTAAAAAGAGCATAGGCTCTTTTTTTGCTTTAATTTATAATTTAAAAATGTTGTATATTAATATCTTGATATACAACATTTTTTATTTTCTACTTTATTTTAGAAGAAAAGTTGTGAATCTAAATTAATCTTTTATTCTAAATATCAATTTCACAAATCCCCTCAAGAATTTCGGAACTTTTTTTACTACTATTGTCATATATGTATTCCCTCCTTTTTTCTAACAAGCAAGCCACATAAGTCCTACTGCAACTATTGTTATTCCTATTATAAATAGCCAACCTGTCATTGGAAGTAATAAAACTAATAATATTCCCAATCCAAATCCAATCAGACATATTGCTAATGTCTTTTTTAATAAATTACACATTCTATTACCTCCATCTTTTTTTATATAATATTCATTTTGTCATTATTTGTTACTTTTATGTAAAACCCTTGACACCTAAATAATTAGTTGATATATTTATTATGCAAGATTATGTTAATAATATATTTTATTCTTGTATTAAATATTCTTATACAATCATCTATTTAGTACATCAATGTAAAAATTTATTATACATATATTAATAAAAGAAATATAAATTGAAATAAATC
>CAJMRU010000248.1 GCA_905215845.1 uncultured bacterium | reverse complement strand
AATAACATATATAATAAAAATATATCATAAAAAAACAAAACATAAAAGAAGAAGGGAGCGATTTTTATGAAAATAAAAATAATAGGTAAGGAACTAAAGATAACAGAAGCAATGAACGATTATGTAGAAAAAAAATTAGACAGAATCGATAAATATTTTGAAGATGCAGAAGCAGATGTTACTTTAAAAACAGAAAAAAATGAACAAATAGCAGAAATATGTGTTTTAGCAAACGGAGAAAAATATAGAGCCGTAACTGAAGACAAAGACTTATATGCATCAATAGATAAAGATATTGATATATTAGAAGGTCAAATTAGAAAAATGAAAACTAAAAAAGAAAAAATGATTAGAGAAGGAAGTTTAAAAACAATGGAAGTTTCAGATGATAAAATAGCTGAAATATCTAATGAAATAATAAAAACTTCTTACTATGAAATAAAACCAATAACACCAGAAGATGCAGTTCTTGAATTAAAAGAAAAACCAACACATAATTTTTTAACATTCATAAATGTTGAAACAGGAAAAGTTAATGTTATACATAAATTAAAAGATGGAAAAAATTATGGTTTAGTAGAACCAGAAGCATAAGCAAAAAGGCAGGAAATCAAATCCTGCCTTTATGTATTTCATAAAAAATAAATAAAAACAAAATTTAACTTTCTGCCAAATTAATTATATTTTACCGTATAATCAGTGAATGATAATATTACTATAAAAGAATATTTTAAAATTCTAAACTAATCATAACTAAAATATATAATTAATGAACTAACAATTCCGTGAAAATAACTATTTCATTTGTTGTTCAGCTTGTTGTATTAATTTTCTTACCATGTTTCCACCTATTTTACCAGCGTCTTTAGCTGAGATGTCACCATTGTATCCATCTTTTAAATTAACACCAACTTCACTAGCTACTTCATATTTGAATTTATCTAATGCATTCATAGCTTCTGGAACTAATTTTTTATTACTGTTGTTTGCCATGTTATTTCACCTCCGTATATATACTTTTTATGAAAAAACTATTGTCTTTTCTAATACTATCATTTGCAATTTTATGAAAAATAAACAGGAAATTTTTGCTAAAAATAAAATGATTGAATTATAGGATATAAAAGATAAAATAATATGCGTAAAATATACATAAAAATATACTTGACTTTTCTATAACAATAAATATATAATGAATAATCGGTGACTAACTAAGGAAAAGTTAAATAAATTACTTATATTGATTTATGATTTAGGAAGGAAGAGAATTAAAATGTATAAATTAGTAGCAATAGATTTAGATGGTACAATGTTAAATAGTTATGGAGTTGTAACTGAAAAAACGAGAAATACAATAAAAAAGTGTATTGAAAAAGGAACAGATGTAATAATTGCCTCAGGAAGACCAATAGATTCAATAAAAACAATAGCAAAAGAAATAGGAAGTGAAAAATATTTTATAGCTGGAAATGGTGCAATGATATATGATATACAAAAAGATGAAGTGATATATGAAAAATATATGAGTAAAGAAAAGGTATTAGAAATAATTAAAATATGCGAAGAAAATAGTATTGCATATAATGTATACACTGATAAAACAATTTTAGCGACAAGTTTAAAATATAATGTTTTATATTATCATAAAGAAAACTTGAAAAAAGAAGATAATAAGAAAACCAATATTAGTATTGTTGAAAATATGTATGAATATGTAAAAAATATGAAAGAAGAAAAATTTTTAAAGGTAACAGTTTGTGATGAAAGTAAAACAATATTTAATTCTATCATAAGAAAATTAAGGCAAATAGAAGAAATTGAAGTTTTAGATGTGTTGCATATGTCAAGGAAAATAATAAAGCAAGGAACAGAAGATATTCCTATAGAATATCATTACACAGAAATATCTCGTGCGAATGTTGATAAATGGAATGCGATAGAATTTTTAATGGAAAAAACAAACTTGAAGAGAGAAGAGATAATAGCAATTGGAGATAATATAAATGATAAAAAAATGATAGAAAATTCTGGGTTAGGAATAGTTATGAAAGGAAGTACACCAGTAGTGTGTGAAATTGCAGATTATATAACAGAAAGTAATAATAATGATGGTGTAGCAATAGCATTGGAAAAATTTTGCTTATTGAATAACTAAAAGCAAAAAATAACAAATCAAACGATAAATTTATGGGACAAAAATTGACTTAAAAAGTCAAAAAAATATCTGAAATTACTAGCATATCTATAATATTACAAAAATATTACAGATGTGTTATTTTTATGTTACATAGAAAAAATAAGATTGATTTTTATTTACAGTTGATGTAAAATAAAATAAAGTTTATTTGTAAA
>CAJMRU010000247.1 GCA_905215845.1 uncultured bacterium | reverse complement strand
TTACTGCTTATATTGTTTTAATTACAATTGTTGTAGTAATAGGAACAACAATATTTGTAAAGGCAAATGAAGATGGGCAAAAAAGCCAAAGGGAAAAAGCGTTAACAGAGTTAAAATATTTAGATTCTAAAATAGAAGACATATTTAATGAAATGAATAATATTACTATGAGAAATTATAAAGTATATACTAGCAATATAGAGACAAATAAAAAAGAAGGATCAAATACATCTTCTGAAAATTCTAGTTCATCAGATAGTGGAAATTCTAAGTCATCAACTCAAACTACAAGTAATGAACAAGAAGAAGGAAATCAAAGCAATGAGGACGAAAAAAACTTGAAGAATTATACAATGCAACAAGAAGGAGTTTTAACAAATACAAATGTAATAGATTGGAGTAAAGTAAAAAATGAGATAGAACTAATTTACACATCTATTCCAGCGATAACATTAGATTTATATGAATTAAACATAAATCAAGATGAAATATTAAATTTTAATAGACAATTTGATAATCTTACTGTTTTGGTGAAAAATCAAAATAAAGAAGAAACATTAAGAGAATTAGCAAAAACATATCAATATATTCCTAGATTTGCTAATGATATAACAGATGATATAGTCTATAAAACAGTGTTAAATACTAAATCAAATGTATTTTTGGCATATTCAAAACTAGATAGTAAGAATTGGAACGAGATTTCTAAGGATATAAAAAACGCGATTAATATATTTTCACAATTATTAACTGGTAATGTGGTAAATGCTAATAATCAAACAACTATCAATAAGGTTTATGTGATGTTAAATGAAGTACAAAATGCAATAAATGTAAAAGACGAGGCAGTTTTTTTAATAAAATATAAAAATTTACTAGAAGAAATAAATAATATGTGATATAATAAAAAACAGAGTAAATTGAATAGTCGCTGGTAAATACTCGAAAGGGATTACGAGAGGAAAGTCCGGGCTCCATAGAGCAATGATGCTAGATAACGTCTAGTGAGGGTGACCTTAAGGAAAGTGCAACAGAAAATAACCGCCATTATATGGTAAGGGTGAAAAGGCGAGGTAAGAGCTCACCAGCAGTATGGTGACATATTGTGTTTGTGTAAACCCCATCTGGAGCAACACCTAAATAAGAAGATTAAGTCTGCTCGACACCTTCTTAAATTGCGTGGCTTGAAATATATAGTGATATATATTCTAGATAAATGACTATTTTTGATGACAGAACCCGGCTTACAGATTTACTCTTTTTTATTTTTTACTACCTTTTTCTTAATTGAATTATATCATATTAAAAATAAATTTAAAAAAATAGATAATTATAATATTATAGATGTAAAAATCAGCATAAATTCTAGTAAAAGAAAATATTGCTGATTTATATTTATTCTATTATTCTTTTAATATCTTCAGCCAATGGACTAATAATTGTTAGTTCTTTTTTTATTATAGGATGAATAAATGAAACTTTATAACTATGAAGAGCTTGTCTATTTATTAAAGTAGAAGAATTTCCATACAATGTATCACCAATTAACGGATGACCAATGTAAGTAAAATGAACTCGAATTTGATGAGTGCGACCTGTTTCTAAAATACATTTTACTAAAGAAAAATTTTGATTTTCAAATTCTTCTAGAATAGAATATTTTGTTATAGAAGGCTTACCATCTGAAGAAACACATCTTTCGATAATGCTACCATCTTTTCTAGCAATTGGAAAATTTAATATACCTGATTTTTTCTTTAAAATACCATCTACCAAACACAAATATTCTTTTTTAAATTGATTATCTTGCATTTGTTTATTCAACATTTCTTGGATATATTCGGATTTTGCAAATAAGACTATACCAGAAGTATTATAATCTAATCTATTTATAGGCCTAATTTTCTTTTCTAGATTTATACTATCAAAATAATATTTTACACCGTTTGACAAAGAGTTATCATAATGTAATAAAGAAGGATGAACAGCTATGCCAGCAGGTTTATTTAAAATTAAAAGCCAATTATCTTCATATAGAATATCAAGAGGAATAAATGTAGAGACGATATTAGAATTATCTTCAGGCAAATCTAAATTGACGGTTATGACATCATTTTTATTCACTTTTGTTCTAGTATCTATATTTTTTCCATTTAAGAAAACCATATTAGAATTAATTAGTTTTACAAATAATCTATTAGAAATATTGAATTCTTCTTTTAGAATATTGTTTATATTATTATAAGTATTATCAGCTACAATATATGTTAAAATCATTTCATTTTGCATAAGTAATATTATTCCCTTGCATAAAATATATTTAGGTTTTTTTATAAAGGATGTACCTATAAACCAATT
>CAJMRU010000246.1 GCA_905215845.1 uncultured bacterium | reverse complement strand
AAATTTTAAAAATATACATTTGAAAAAATATTTTTATTAAAGAAGTTTAACTAAAATATTTTTTCTTGTACTCCAAATAAAAGTACATATAAAAAGGTGAAAAATTAATAAAGTATAAAAATAGTTGTAACTTAGAAAAATAAATAATTTTTAACATTTGAGAGGATATTGCACAAACTTTAAAATTGTGATATATAATATATTATTCAGAAAACATTCAGGTTAGAAAGATATAGCATTTTATAACTGTATGTTTTAGGTAAGACCAGAAAGGAATGAAATATATAATGGAATATGTTAATGAGAAGCTAAATGAATTTAATGATTATATAAGATTTAGAAAAGTAGCAGTTATTGGATTAGGGGTTAGCAATTTGCCACTTATGGAATATTTATATGAAAAAAAAGCTAATGTAACAGTTTTTGATGAACATGATATTGATAGTATATCTAAAGATATAATGGACAAAATAACTACATATGGATTCAGTTTTCATTTTGGAAAAAATTCTCTAGAAAATTTAAAAGGGTTTAGTGTTATTTTTAGATCTCCAAGTTGCTTACCAACTAGAAAAGAATTAATTAATGAAGCTAATAATGGTGCAATTGTAACAACAGAAGTAGAATTATTAATGAAAATGTGCCCTTGCAAAATTGTTGGAGTTACTGGAAGCGATGGGAAAACAACAACAACAAGTTTAATTAATGCAATTCTAAAAAAAGCAGGATATAATACATTTTTAGGTGGTAATATTGGTACACCATTATTTACAAAATTACCAAATATGAAACCTGAAGATATACTTGTTTTAGAATTGAGTAGTTTTCAATTAATGGGAATGGAAATAAGTCCAGACATTGCGGTTATTACTAATATAACACCAAATCACTTAAATATTCATAAAGACTATGAAGAATATATAGAAGCAAAGAAAAATATTTTTAAATATCAAAATGAAAAAGGAATTCTAGTTTTGAATTATGATAATGAAATAACAAGAAATTGCGAAAAAGAAGCAAATGGAAAAGTAATTTTCTTTAGTAGTAAAAATAAATTAGATAATGGATACATAGTGGATGAAGATGTAATTAAGGAATGTGAAGATAAAATAAGAAAACACATTTTAAATGTAGAAGATGTAATTTTAAGAGGAAATCATAATTATCAAAATATTGCAACAGCAATTGCGGCAACATCTTCATTAGCAGATATAGACACAATAGTGGATGCTATTAAAGAATTTAAACCAGTTGAACATAGAATAGAGTTTATAAGAGAAATTGATGGTGTGAAATGGTATAATGATTCTGCAAGTTCATCACCTTCAAGAACTTTATCAGGAATAAATGCATTTAAAGAGGAAATAATACTAATAGCAGGAGGGTATGACAAAAATTTAGATTATACTCCATTAGCAAAGCCTATTATAGAAAAAGTGAAATCATTAATATTAATAGGTCAAACTTCAGGAAAAATCTTTGATGCTGTAAAACTAGAATTAGAAAAAGAAAATAAAGAATTAGATATTCATATGTGCGAAAACTTGGAAGAAACTATAAATCTTGCAAAAAAAGTAGCAAGACCAGGTCAAGTTGTTCTATTTTCACCGGCAAGTGCTAGTTTTGATATGTTTAAAAATTTTGCAGATAGAGGTAATCAGTTTAAAGAGTTAGTTAAAAAAATTAATTAAAATTAGATTCTGATAATACTTATGTATAGGAAAAGGAGAGTTCAAAAAAATGAACTCTCTATAAAATTACAGGTTACTTACAATAAAAAAATAAAAACATTTTGATTTCTTCGACAACTTTCAAATCTTGTTCTAAAAAGTGCATTTTAGATAAATTTTTTTCATAAAATTTAAGTATCTGAGTAGCAATATTCTGTTTTTCATTTAAATCAGAATCCGCTAAGCAAGCCGATTCCCAGTTTTGAAGAAGAGTTTCAAATTCCATACTTAAAGTATAAGCATTTTTTCTTAATTGTATCATATTTTCCCTCCATAAATTATATAAGTAACCAGTTCACTTATATACATTATAACATAAAATTTGTAAAAAGTGAAATTTATGCACCAACACAAGTATAAAAGCATATTGTATAGAAAACAAATAAGGAGGTATAAATTTGTATAATAATATTTATGAAGAATACATAAGAAATATAATTGGATATCCAAATAATGCTAATAATAGTAATTGTTATTCTTGTAATATGAATATGGAAAATAATAATTATATATTTCCACAAGCTACTAGAAACCAAATAGAACAATGTTATCCAGAAATATATAGAATTATATATCCAATGGTTAAAAAAGCATGTAAGGACAATTTGAATTTAACTACTGAAGAAGAAGTAGATAGAATTACAGATGAA
>CAJMRU010000245.1 GCA_905215845.1 uncultured bacterium | reverse complement strand
TACTAAAATAAAATATTTTCTACTTCTTATTTTTTCACTTCTCCATCTGCAAGTTGGATGTTTTTTCAACATAACAACTACAGCTTTTCTTAAATCTACATGCTTTACTTCTTTACCATGTTTAGTCGTTATTCCTAATAGTTCTAATCTTTTTAAAATTTTATTATATGATAAAAAAATACTATCTAAAATTTGTTCTGAATCTCTCCACATTTTTATCACTTCCTTGCTATATAATTATCCCCCAGTATAACTGGGGGATTTTCATATCGGCCTATAAGGCCTTGATACTAGCTGACGCTTAAGCGTCCCAGTTTGACAGCTTACGCCACTTTCGCTTGCGTTTTTATTGCTTACTACCCTTTAAAAGGGTCTTTATATTCTTTTATTGTCATTTGATCTGACATCATATCTTCTTTTAGTTGATTTTCTACATATCTATATACTGCTGTCTTGTTGTTTCCTACTGTACTTACATAGATTCCTCTACACCAAAATGTTCTATTCCCATATTTATATTTTAGGTTAGCATGCCTTTCAAATATTATCAACGTACTTTTTCCTTTTAAGTACCCCTTGAACGATGATATACTCATCTTTGATGGTATGCTTACATACATATGTATATGGTCTGGACATGCTTCTGCATTTATTATTTATACTTCTTTTCTTCTACATAATTCTCTCAATATCATTCCTATTTCTTGTTTTAATTTTCCATATATTTCTTTCCTTCTAAATTTTGGAGCAAACACTATATGGTACTTGCATTCCCATGTTGTGTGTGCTAAACTATCTGTGTATGGACTTTTCATACGTCCCACTCCTCTCATTTTTAATATTTTAAGCCGTCAAACTTTAAAATATTATATCATATTGGAGTGGGTATTTTTATTACTCTGTGCAAAACTATAAGTTTTCCGACTCCCCCAGCATAGCTGGTGGTTTTCCTTGAAGTTAATCATAACCACCCGTAAAACGGGTGGTTTGCTCTGCGCCTAGAAGGCTTTTGTACTGGCACTTCTAGGCTTAAGCCCTACTGAATGGTCTGTCAACCGCATTTCTTTCTCAGGCTACCACTTAAGTGGTCCTAACCCTTTTTTTATTTTTCTTTCTTTTTCCTTTTCTTCCTTCTCAAATGGGTCAACATATTCTTTGATACTTATTTGATCTGTTGCTATATATTAATGATATTATAAGAATGTAAAAAAAATTGAAAATAAAAATGTAAGAAAATGTACATTTTTATTTTCAAAAAATACATTCTTTTTTTGTTATACTTTTATGGGAGGTATAACAAATGAATGGAGAATATAAGGAAAAAATAGAGAAGATAAAACAGGAGTTATTAATAATGAAGTCACTAAAAATCAAACCGAATTATGCAGAACTATCAAGATTATATAAACTTGATAGAAGAACAATAGAAAAATATAACAATGGTTATAGTAAAGAAAATTCAAAAAGAAATAAAGCATCAAAACTAGATGAATTAAAAGAAGAAATAAAAGAAAAATTAGAATTACCAGGAATCACAATTACAGGTTTATATCAATATTTTAAAGCAGAAAAAGATATAGGAACATATTCAAATTTTTACAAATACATTAAAAAACATGATTTAAAACAAAAAAAGAATAATAATGTGCATGTAAGATATGAAACTGAATTTGGAAAACAGCTTCAATTTGATTGGAAAGAAGATATAAAAATGATAAGTAAAAATGGAAAAATATTTGAATTTAATATATTTTCGGCAACATTGGGAGCTAGTAGATTACATGTATTTTTGTATAGTAAATTTAAAACAAGATTAGATGTTCAAAGATGTTTAGTAAAAACATTTGAATATATCGGTGGTACAACAAAAGAAATATTAACTGATAATATGAGTAGTATTGTTGATACAAAAACTGGAAAATTTCATAAAGAATTTATATCATTTGTCAAGGATATAGGTACATTCGCAAAACGTTGTAAACCGAAGCATCCATATACTAAAAGAAAAGACGAATCAGCTAATAGATTTATGAGTTGGTTAATACCATATAATCATGAATTTGAAGACGAGGAAGATTTAATAAAAATAATAAAAGAAATAAATTTAGAAGTAAATAAACAAGTAAATTCTACAATTGGTGTAGCTCCAATAATGTTATACAAAAAAGAAAAAGAATATCTAAAGCCATTACCATCACAAAAGGTTTTAGAAGAATATAAGATTGAAACAATACGAGTAAAAGTTAGTAACGAATCTCTATTCTATTATAAAGGCAAAAGATATTCTGTTCCAATAAAGTTTATTGATCATATATTAGATATTCAAGAAAATGATAATAAACTATATGTATATTATAACAAAGAATTAATAACAATGCATG
>CAJMRU010000244.1 GCA_905215845.1 uncultured bacterium | reverse complement strand
ATAGCCATTTAATAAAAAATAGTGAATGGGGAGCAGTAGCATATTTATGTTATAGCCAATATGGAAATGTGCCAAAGATAAATGGAGCAGGTTCAATAGTATCAGGAAGCCATTGGTATGACTTTTATACAGGACAAGGGCCAAAAAGTGCAACAGATGAAGGATGGTATAACAGAACAGATGATACACGTAATTACAATACCGCAAATGGAGTATTAGCAAGCACAACGGGAAATGTAACAGGAATATACGATATGAATGGAGGAGCCTGGGAAAGAGTTGCGGGATATTTAGAGAATGGAAATAAAAGTTTAGATAATTATGGAAAAAGTGCAGATGGAAGTGTAAAATATTTTGAAAATGGAAAAGTAAATCCAACATATGAAAGTTTATGGGATAAATATGAAGTAAGTGAAGAAGAAAAAACGAATAAAATTTCACTTGGAGATGGAACAACATTAACACAATCTGAATTATGGGATTGGAATAAAAGAGAAGAAAAACATCATGAAGCAAGAAGAAGAATAACAGAGGCAAATTACAATAATATGTCAAAACATAAAGGAATAGGAGTAAATGAAGTGTCAACATCATTCTCATTCTATGCACCATACACGCTAGGTACAGAAAATAATTCACAACCATGGGGATGGTTTAAAACAGCTCAAGAAGCAGTAAAAGGAACACAAAATTATGCTAGGGCATGGGATAATGACTATGTACTTATCGGATATAGCGCGTGTCCGTTCGTGGTACGCGGCGGCTATTGCGGTGAGGGCTCCTATGCAGGCGTGCTCGTTTCGGTCATTACTAATGGCTATGCGTACTACTACAACGGGTTCCGTTCAGTCCTTGTCATGTAGAACTATCTACGCTGTAAATGGGAGTATGTGAGTGTGTAAATTTTTTATGCAGAGTTTTGGGAAAATATGTAGGAAAAACGACATTTTTTTACATGAAATTATACCAGCTATATAGTTTGTATGAATTCTTAAAGATGAGATTAAAAGAAAAAGGATATCAGTATCAATCTGACATCCTTTTTTTCTACACTTTAATTATTCTCAGTATTATCATTTTTATTATCTTTAACATTTTTCTTCTTTTTAGTATCTTTTACTTTTTTATCATTTTCAGACTTAATCTTTTTAGTATTTTTTCCAAAAACTTCAGAAAAATCCTTATTTTTATTTACTACAAAATAGGTAATTAATCCCATACCAATTATAATAGCTAGAATAGAAACAAATCCACCTACAAAAGGTATTAAGCAAATAGCCCATAAAACAATTGTTGTTAATATTAATACTCCTAAAGTACCAATATTTTTAGATATATTTAACTTTTTACAAATTAAATTATTAATAGAAATTATAGTTACAGATGTACTTAATGCAAATAACAATACTAAAATAGTTAATAATAAAAGTGAAATTGAAGCAGTTATATTTATAAATAATAATAATATAGCTATAATTGTTATTGCAATAGGTGTCAAAATTCCACAACCTAAAACAGGTAATATTTTTTTACTAGCAATTAAATCATTAGTAGATTTTAAGAATTTAGGTACTAGTAATAAACTTAATCCCCAAATTACTAAAACAAGTACAAGTAAACTTCCTAACGAAATTAGATATGTAGATATTGTTTTATTTGTTGTTTTTATAATTTGTTCAAAATTAACTTTCCCAGAAACAGCTTTTTCGGGAATAGATACTTCTTGTGATGAAGAATAATTTAAATCTCCAGCTATTGAACCTGCTTGAGTGACTGTACTTGCATTTGGGTCTTCTTGGTTTGGAGTTGCGAAATTAATTTTCTGAGCTTTTACATAAGCATTTCTTCCGATGACACCATTTATGTTTAAAGTAGAAGATGTAGTTCTAAGATCTCTATAAATGTAACCATCAACTGTAATATTATTAGCTATAGAGTATAGATCATATACAACACCTTTAATAGTAATGTTTTCTGCTGAAACAAATAAATTGCTAAATATGTAAGCTTGCTCACCAATAGTTAAGTTTTTTGCACAAACAAAAACATCTCCTCCAATTTGAGAATTAATAGTAACATTGTTACCAATTATAAATACATTACCATCTACAATATAATCAATAATTACATCATTTTGGGTGATATATACATCTCCTTTTTTCATTTGATTTTCTGGATTAGCATTTGTATTATTGGCATCAGTATCTTGTGGTGATGTAACAGTATTTTGAATGTTATTACTATTAGTAGATACTGCATTTACATCTTGAGTGGTATTAGTTTCATTATCAGCATTGACTACTGGTAATAGAAACGACAATAATAGTAGTACTACAATTGGTATAATCGCAAATTTTTTCTTAGACATAAATTTTCCTCCTATA
>CAJMRU010000243.1 GCA_905215845.1 uncultured bacterium | reverse complement strand
AAATTTATATTTTGCATATTAAAATTTAAAATATAATATATTTGAAATGCATTAATATATTTTAACTAGATAGGAGGAAGGGGCGAAAAAATGACTGATATAGAAATTGCAAAAAGCGTAGAATTAAAAAAAATTACTAAAATAGCTAGTGAAATAGGGATAAATGAGGAAGATATTGAGCAATATGGAAGCTATAAAGCAAAAATATCTGAAAATGTTTTTAAAAAAGTAAAGGATAATAAAGATGGAAAATTAGTATTAGTAACAGCTTTAAGTCCTACACCATTAGGGGAAGGAAAAACTACAGTTTCAATAGCTATTGCAGATGGATTAAGAAAAATAAATAAAAAGTCAATTTTAGCATTAAGAGAACCTTCCTTAGGACCTGTTTTTGGAATAAAAGGAGGAGCAACAGGTGGAGGAAAAGTACAAGTAGCTCCAATGGAAGATATTAATTTACACTTTACAGGAGATATTCATGCAATTACTTCAGCAAATAACTTATTATCAAGTATAATCGATAATCATATATATTTTGGGAATGAATTAAAATTTAAAAGAGTTGTATGGAAAAGATGTGTTGACTTAAACGACAGACAATTAAGAGTTATAGAAACAGGACTATCCGGAGAAAAAAATATTGTTCCAAGACAAGATAGTTTTGATATAACAGTAGCGTCAGAGATAATGGCAATATTGTGTCTAGCAGAAAATATAACAGAATTAAAAGAAATGTTAGGAAATATATTAGTTGGATATGATGAAAATAACAAGCCAATCTACGCAAAGCAATTAAAAGCAGAAGGAGCAATGGCAACATTATTAAAAGATGCAATAAAACCTAATCTGGTACAAACATTAGAACACACACCAGCAATCATACATGGAGGACCATTTGCGAATATTGCTCATGGGTGTAATAGCATTAGAGCAACAAAGTTAGCATTAAAATTAGGAGAATATGTAATTACAGAAGCAGGATTTGGAGCAGACTTAGGAGCAGAAAAGTTCTTAAATATAAAATGCAGAAAAGCTAACTTAAAACCAGATGCAGTAGTTATTGTAGCGACTATAAAAGCAATAAAATACCATGGAGGTATTGAAAAAGAAAAGATTCAAGAAGAAAATATAGAAGGAATAAAAAATGGAATAGAAAACCTATATAGACATATAGACAATATAAAAAATAAATTTGGATTAAATGTAATAGTTGCTTTAAATAGATACAATTCTGACACAGAAGAAGAAATTAAATATATTAAAGAAAATTTAGAAAAAAAAGGAATTGAAATAAGTGTAGTAGAAGGCTGGGCAAAAGGAGGAGAAGGAGCAACAGATATAGCACAAAAACTTGTAAATTTGGTTGAAAAGGAAGAAAAATTCAAATTTACTTATTCTCTAGAAGATAACATAGAAGAAAAAATTGAAAAGATAGCTAAAAATATATATGGGGCAAAAGGCGTAATTTATGAAGAAGAAGCTAAACAAAAAATTGAGCAGTTTAAAATAGAAGGATATGGAAACTTACCTATATGTATTGCAAAAACTCAATATTCATTCTCAGATAATCCTAAAAATCTAAAATGTGATGACAAATACTATATAACAATTAGAAACTTAGAATTAAAAGCAGGAGCAGGATTTATAGTAGCTCTAGCAGGAAAAATAATGACAATGCCAGGATTACCAAAACATCCATCGGCAGAAAGCATTGACATAGATGAAAAAGGAAATATTGTAGGGATATTTTAAAAGAGGTAAATTTGTACCAGCTCATTTACATCTAGATTGTTGTTTCTTATTAGAAGCAAATGAGGATGAAGAATTAAAAATAAAAAAAGATGAAAATAGTGGAGTTAAATGGTTTGATATAAATGAAATTATGAATGTTACAGATGAAGAACAAATGAAACCAATATATATGAAGCTGAATAAAAAGATATTTGAGAAATAGTGTTATAAAGAAAATATAATAGGGAGATAAGAAAATGTATAAACTTGTAGCAATTGATTTAGATGGAACATTAGTAACTGATGATAAAAAGTTAACAAGTAGAACTATAATAAGTTTGAAAAAAGCATTAAATAAAAATGTAAAAATAATGATTACAAGTGCAAGAAGTTTTTATAGATTGGAAAGATATATAGATGAATTAGATTTAAGAAGAAAAAATCAATATACAATTTGTTTTAATGGTGCAATGATTGTTGAGAATAGCAGCAATAATGTTCTATATTCAAAAAATTTAGATAATAAAGAAGTAAAAGAAATAATAAGTTTAGGAAAAAGATTAAATATTCCAATTATGCTATATTCTAAGAATGCACATATAGCTGAACAAACACCAGATGTTATAAAGAAAAATAAAAATGCTAAAGGAATTAATTTA
>CAJMRU010000242.1 GCA_905215845.1 uncultured bacterium | reverse complement strand
TAAATAAGGAGAACTATCAATGAATATTAACTATTTAAATAAATTAGAATTTAATAAAATTTTAGAAATCTTGTCAACATTTTGTTCTACATATGTAGGAAAAGATTTGGCATTAAATTTACAAGTGAGTAATGATAAAAATTTAGTAAAAAATATGCTTTCTGAAACTGAAGAAGCTGTTAATTTAGTTTATAGAAATTCTACTCCTTCTTTTTATGATATTTCTGATATTAAAATATATTTAAAATCCTTAGAAAGCTATATGTCTTTATCTGCCAAAGCCCTTTTGGATTTAGCTAGTATCTTTAAATTGGCTGAAAATTTAAAAGAGTATTTTAATAAAGATTTTATAGATATTAATGAATATCCAAAATTGAATATATTATTTTCAGATCTTTATTCTAATAAGAGTATACAAGATAAAATATTTTCTTGTATTATTGATGAAAATACTATTGATGATAAGGCTTCCTCTGACTTAGATAAAATTCGTAAAAGGAAAAGACATATTGAACAAGATATTCGTTCAAAACTAAATAATATGATACATTCTTCTAATTTTTCAAAATATCTTCAAGAAAATTTAATAACTATTAGAAATGATAGGTTTGTAATTCCTATTAAAGAAGAATATAGGTCACAAGTAAAAGGCTTTGTTCATGATGTTTCAAATGCTGGTTCTACTCTATTTATTGAACCTATTATTATTTTTGAAATGAATAATGAACTAAATCAGCTAAGAGTTGAAGAAGAAATTGAAATTGAAAAAATATTGCAAAATTTAACTAAATTATTTTTCCCTTATACTAAAGAATTAGAAAATGATGTCAAAATTATTGGTCATTTAGATTTTATATTTGCTAAAGCTAAATACTCAAAATCTTTAAATTGTATTACACCTAAAATAAATGATGATAAATATATTTCTCTTATTAATGCACGACATCCTTTAATTGATAAAAATAAAGTTGTTCCCATTTCTGTTGATTTAGGAAAGGATTTTTCTACTCTACTTATTACAGGTCCTAATACTGGTGGGAAAACTGTTTCTTTAAAAACTGTTGGATTATTAACTTGTATGGCTTGTTGTGGGTTAAATATACCTGCTGATGAAAATTCTAGTATTTTTGTTTTTGATAATATATTTGCAGATATTGGAGATGACCAAAGTATTGCAGATTCTTTGAGTACATTTTCTGCACATATGACTAATATTGTGGATATAGTAAATACAGCTAACTCTAATTCATTAATTTTAGTTGACGAATTAGGCTCTGGAACAGATCCTTTAGAAGGTGCTAATTTAGCAATTTCTATCTTAGCTAATTTTAAAAAATTAGGAGCTTTAACGATTGCAACTACTCATTATCAAGAATTGAAGAAATATGCTTTAACAAAAGAAGGATTTCAAAATGCGTCTGTTGAATTTGATATTTCTACTCTATCACCAACTTACAGGCTTTTAATAGGTGTTCCTGGGAAAAGTAATGCTTTTGAAATTAGTCGTAAGCTTGGGTTGAGCGATGAAATTATTACTAACGCACAAGCTTTATTATCTAAAAAAGATATTGACTTTGAAACATTATTAAAATCAATTTATGATGATAAGGCACAAATTGAAAAAGAAAAAATCCAGATTTCTGAAGAACTTGCTAAAACTTCTGAAATTAGAAAATTATTAGAGGAAAAAAATCTTTCAAGGATTCAAGAAGAACAAAATATTATTAATAATGCAAAAGTTAAAGCTAGAAATATTTTATTAGAAGCTAAAGAAGATGCTAATGAAATAATAAAAGAAATGTCATCAAAATCTGATTCTAAATCTTTGGATAACTTACGAAATTCTTTAAATAAGAAAATAAAAGATATAAATATTTTTAATCCACTTGTTGATGATGTTTCAAATGATAAAAATAAATTGGATATTAGTGATATAAAGCCTAATCTTGATGTTTTTATATCTTCTTTAGGTACAGAAGGTACTATTTTAAGTTTTCCTTCTAAGTCTAATCAAGTTCAAGTTCAAGTTGGAAGTATGAAAATGAATGTTGATATAAAATATTTGAAAAAAATTGAAAACAAGGCTATTAATAAAAATACAAAAAACAAATCTATTTCATCTTCTTCTGTATCTTATAAAAATATATCTATTTCCTCTTCTGTGTCTTATAAAAATATATCTAAATCTAGGAATATAAAAACTGAAATAAATGTATTGGGATTAACGGTTGAAGAAGCAATTTTAGTGGTTGATAAATTTTTGGATGATTGTGCTATTTCTAATCTTCAAACTGTTAGAATAATTCATGGAAAAGGTACTGGAAAATTGAAAAATGGTATACATCAATTTTTGAAAACTAATTCTCATGTAAAGAGTTTTAGACTTGGAAC
>CAJMRU010000241.1 GCA_905215845.1 uncultured bacterium | reverse complement strand
AATTAAATATAAAATATTAAATGGAGTAAAATACAAAGAAAAATCTTCATATTGGATGGAATACAAACTTCAAAATTTAGAAACAAGCAAAATGTATTACTTAAATGCAGAATTATCAAATAAAGTGATACTATATGAAATTCTAAAAGATACAAAAATACAAATAAAAATGAATGTCATATATAACAATAACGAATATGAACTTTATGAAAAAGGTGATGCAAAGGTAGAAACATATTTTGGAATGACTGATATTGGATTAAACGAAGAAGTTAGTTACTATGAATATACAAATAAAGAAGATAAGACTAAAATACTTTCAATAGAAAAATGGAGAGATGAAGTAGAAGTAAGTGTTGGAAAAATAATAAGTTTATCTAGTATAAAAATATTAAAAGAATCTGAATATTAGAGGGGATTAAAGTGAAATTAAAAAAGGGGCAAATTCTTAATATTAAAACCGAAAAATATGCGGTTATTAATATGGTTGAATATAAAGAAGATACTTGGATTTGGCAGGAATATGAAATAAAAGAAGTAAATTCATATAAGCACAAATGGTTATCGGTAGAAAAAGACGAAAACAATAAAGAAGAATATTATTTATATGATAGATATGTAGGGTATGTTAATATAAATGAACTAGAATTTCAAAGTGAAAATAAAACCTATGAACTATATGAAAAAGGCATAAAAACAGTAAATAATTACTTTGGAAATACTGATGTTGACAAATATGAAAAATGTGAGTATTTTGACTATAAATCAAAAGATGGAAAAAGTATTATTTCAGTAGAAAAATGGGAAGACGAAACAGAAAAAAGTATAGGTACAAAAATTGATCAAACTAATATACAAATAACAAATGAAATAGAAAAGACAGAACCAAACAATGTGAAAAATAATGCGAAGAAAGCAGGAAGCTCTTCGATAATGATATGGGTATTAATGCTTGCATTACTATTTTTTCCATTAGTAATTTCTATGATTTCAGGTTTATTTGTTAATAAATCTATACAAAAATATTTAAAAAAAGAAACTAGCAAGTATAAATATGAAACTTCTGTAACGAATAATACAAATAATGAAAAAGCCAAAGTTTATGAATCAATGTTAGGAAGTGTAGATGCAACTGTAAAAGACATAATAAATGGAGTTCCAGAAGGAATAACAAAAGCAAGTGGTGACGATAAAAATGCTGATGAGGGTATAGGTTTACAAACTAAAAATGAATATGCTTTTGTTTATAAAGAAAATCAGAAAATTTATATACAAGTTTCAAGTAAGAAATATTTGAATAATTCAGGAACAATGTATCATTCAAACCATTACAGATATTATCATTCTTATTACTCAGGAACACATTCAAGTAGTACATATAATAATTATGCGTATTCAGCAAGACAGAAAAGTGTAAATAGTAGAACATCATCAGGTGGAGGAACAAGTTCAGGAAAATAAGTTATTAATTAAAAAGATAGTGAAAAGTAATCTATTAAAAACGGAATACGAAGATATTATCTAAAATAAAAAATAAAAGTTGGGAGGAAGATTATGAGTATCAATTGGATGGAAATATTAAATACAATAATTTATGGTGGATTAGGAATTATACTAATGTTAGCAAGTGTGTGTATTTTTGACTTAACAGTACCATATGATTTTAATAAAGAATTAAAAGAGAAAAATGTAGCAGCAGGATTTATAATGGCAGGAATTTTTATAGCAATAGCTATAATTGTAAGAACTGTAATAAAGTAAGAAACAAAACTAAAAAATAAACAATAGTAACATTGAGAAGGATTTATAATAAACAAAAAAGAATAGTTTAAAAGTGAATAATACTTTAATTTGTCAAGTAGTTATTCTAATTTATAGTATAAGATGAAAGGAATAATAGTAAAATGGAAATTTTAATGAAATTATTAGAAATTATTATCTATGTAGTAATTGGATTAGCATTTTGCCTAATTGGATATAAAATAACAGAATTTATGTTTAAAAAGCACTTTTCACTTACAGAAGAAATTGATAATCATAATAAAGCAATAGGAATTATGATTTGTGGAATGTTTATAGCAATAGGAATTATAATGAGTGGAGTTCTATAATGGAAGAAAATAAAGAAATAACAGTAAAAAAATTTGATGGAAGATTACTATTAGTAACAACGTTATTAATATCAATATGTTCTATAATATATGAGCTTATAATTAGTAGTATAAGCTCATATTTACAAGGAGATAGCATAACACAATTTTCAATAACAATAGGTTTATATATGAGTGCTATGGGAATAGGCTCATATTTATCTAAATACATAAAAGAAGATTTATTTAATAAATTCATATTTATAGAGATGAGTGTTGGAATCTTAGGAGGTTTTTCAAGCTT
>CAJMRU010000240.1 GCA_905215845.1 uncultured bacterium | reverse complement strand
TTATATCCTCGTACTTTACTATATTATCTATTTCTAACTATTAAAAAATACATTTAGTACATTATTATCACTCATTATATTTCCAATAGAAGATTCATCTACTGCCTTAACAACTTTATTTTCAGGATTAATTTCTCCTATTAAATTTACTATTAATAATGCTACATAGATTATTAAAAGTCCTCTTAATATTCCATATATTGCCCCACCAAATTTGTTAAATTGCTTTAATATAGGCATTTTTGCAACAAAATTTGCTAATGCAGTTACAAATCTTAAGGCTAATCTTAATCCAATATATAGTAATAAAATAACTAATCCTTGAACTATATTAATTGATAAATTCCTTGCTGTTTCTGGTAACATCCCTTGCTTAATCGTATTTATTAATTCTGTTTCATTTTTATCTTTTGCTAATTCTGTTGCTTTTTCTAATATCGTATTTTCTATTGTTTCATCAATGCTAGTAGTATTAATTATAAAATTAGAAACTGGTTTATAAATAAATATAATTACCACTATTGAAATTATTGTTGCACATAATTGTATTGATAGTGTTATTAGTCCTTTTCTATATGCTAATAATGCAGATAAAACTACAATTGCAACAATTATTATATCTACTATAAAATTCATTTCAAAGTTCATCCCCCTTCTCTTTTTAATTATAATTTCTCTTAGTTATGAAAAAATTTATTATAAACTATTTTCTTGAAAATAAATTTTCATTTTATTTTCAGTTTGTTTTTGAAGTTTAAATTTTCATACTGTTTCTTATAAATTAACAATCTCTACTTTATCTCTATAAATTATTCCTGCAATATTATTACCAACTGTTATATTTGTTATTTCTTGATTAGCAATATATCTTTTTACTAACCATCCTCCCGTATTTATAAACTCTATTTCTGTTCCTAAGTTTAATGCAATTATATCTCCTTTAGTGTAAAATTCTTTAATTACTGAATTTACCATATATTCTTTTGTCGATTTATTTTCTATATTTACAATATTTATAACGGAATCTGCTGAGAAAATTCCAGATGATTTTTCTTCAACAGTAGCTACATTATTGTTTAATTCAATAGATTCTAATGTGATTTTTTTATCTTTATTATCAAATAAAGTAGTTTCTGCATCATTTTCAATCATAGTGATTCCATCTGTATACATACAAACTAATTTGTTTTTGTTTTGATAATTTACATTTGTTATTAGTCTGTTTGCTTCACTTGTATAGTTTTTTTCTTCTGAATTTGCTGGGTCTGTTTTTGCTTTTTCTATTGAAATAATTCTAATATTTGATTGTATAACAGTTCCAGAAGGATTAACTTCTGCTATTGCTAAATATTTGTTGTCATTTGATATACTTACATCTACTGCCATAGTTGTTGATAAAAACCTTTTAAATAGTTCATTACCTTTAGGGTCAAATATCTCAATTACACTTTTATAACTTGTATCTGAAATTATAACTGCAACATATCCATTTTCGTTTACATGAACTTGTGATATATTTCCTTCAATAGTGTTTTCCCATAAAACTTGCTTATCTTCTATTAAATAGACTTTTTGTCCTTTTGATTCGGCAATTGCTAAAAATCTATTTGATGAATTAAAAATTGGATTTGTTATTTGTATATCCATTTCTGCTTCTTTGTTTCCAGTATTTCCATATATGTTTAACTTATTTTTATTTAATATCCCTATATATTTATTAAAAGCATATATATTTGAAGTTTGACCTTCATCTAATTCTATTATTGATACATTATTTTGAGTTACTTGCTTTCTAAATATATTTGTATCAATCCATTCTCTTACATTTTTATTTGTAATATATAATGAAGCTATAACTATTATTCCGATAACTAAAATTGAAATTATTATTGAAATTATTATTTTCTTTTTATTTATTTTACTCTCACTTGTTTCTTGCCAATAATCTTTCATATCTTGCTCTCCTTATCTTTTGCTGGTTATATTCTACTATAATGCATTAGAAAAAGCAATATTTAAGCTTTATCTCTTGAAATAATTTTTGCAATTTGAATTATTCCTAAATAGCCAAAGAAAGGATATAAAATTTGTACTAGATTTGAAAAGCCAATTTTTGATACGAATACAGAAGTTATACACATAATTAACGCAATATGTTGATAACTTTTCTTTTTTTCACATATATTTTGTATAAAACTGTTTCCAATAGATATACTCGTTGTAAATATGGAACTTAATATTATAAATCCATATATAATAGCCAATACATTTGAAATTTTTGAAACCAAATATACTGCTGGCATTTCTAAATTTTCTATGTTTACATCAATTTTTGATAATATTAAAAATAAAATTATTGATAATATTGCAACTATTATTGTTGTTAGAATTGATGAATATTTATTAATTTTA
>CAJMRU010000239.1 GCA_905215845.1 uncultured bacterium | reverse complement strand
CAAAAGTCTTCTTCATTATATAAAACTTCTACTGATATATTCACATTATTTTGGCTTTGATATATTATTAAATCTTTTAAGTTTTCTATATTATTCAATATTAATCACCTCTTTTTTATTCGTTTCTATTATAAATTTAATATCTTCTATTGCTTTATCTATATTCATCATTCCGTTTCCAATTGGATAGTAAACTGGATATACTTTATATTCTTTTCCTTCGATATTTTTAGAAAAGCTTTGTTTTCTGCATTGCGATACAGATACATTTTGATTTAATACAATAGAACTAACTTGATTTCCTAATGTTATAATTATTTGGGGATTAATTATTTCTATCTCTTTGCATAATAAATCTAAGTATTCGCTATAAACAGAATTAGGTAGTACTCTTGCATCTACTTGGGTACACTTTCCTAAATTAGTTATGAAATACTTATGTTCTTTTACATTTTCATATACTAAATCTGCAAATTTTTCATCCCATTCTTGAGGTTTCTTTGCCATTATACTCTCATATATTTCTTCATCAAGTAATCCTATTCTATAAAATAATTTCCATATATTTTTCGTTCCTATCCATGGCGATCTTCTGCCTTTCCAATTAGGATTTGATGCAATATTTCTACCTGTTGGATTCATAAAAACAAAGCAAATCTCTGGATTATCAGTACATCCGCCATTATATATAGATGTTAATTCTTTAGCTCCATATTTTATTTGTAATTTGTCATATTCAGCTTTTAAATCTTCTAATTGCATGATTTATTACTCCTACTTACTACAATTTTTTACTATAAAATCAATAACATCATCTTCTTTATAGTTCTCTTTATTTCTATTCCTATCTTCTTCTGTCAAATCAACAAAATATTTATTGCATTCTGGCATAATTGACATTGAGTCTAATGGATAACCAAGATTTCTTTTTTCACAAGGCTTATCTACAAAATAAAAATGGCTTTTACTCCAACTATATTCTTTTGGTTCTTCTCCATCATATATTACCATTCCATATACCCATTTAGCTGTTAGTTTTCCACCAAATTCATTAACTAAATTACAATAATATTCAATCATCTCATCATCATTTAACTCTTTTCCGTTCACTCTTCTTACATGAGTTCCTGGTTGTTTTTCTTCTGGTAATTCTTCTATGTATAAATTGTTATCCATTCCTATTGTTGTTATTTTTGTTTCATCATAATATGCTTTTGCTTTTATATAAGCATTTTCTATAGCATTTTTTCCTGTTTCTTCTGGTTTTAGATTTATTCCTAAATCTTTAATAGTTAATACTTCTATATTCTTTTCTTTTAGTTTTTCTGCATATTTTTTTATTTTTGCAGGATTTGTTGTTGCAAATAGTACCTTCATTTATTTGACCTCCTTAAAACCATTTCTACTCCATAACCATAATGGAGTATGTATATCAATAGGGTTATACTTAGTTTCTCTAAATAGTTCATTCCATCTATCTACTACTATAAGTTGCACATCACTTTTATTTAGTTCTTCATCGTTTATTAGCCCTAGTCTATGCGTTGCCTGAATTACATGTGTATCTGGTGCAACTGTTAAATGCTCAATATTTTTATATTTCCTGTCTGTATATTGGTATATTACATATAGCCAATAGTTACATATTTTTGTTCCAGATAAATATGGAAATTTCTTTTTATTTTCTTTTTGGATAAATTTTTTTATCTTATCAACATCATTATCTAATGAGTCAAACAATTTTCTAATATCTCCATTATATAATTCTACAAATGTTTTGCATAGAGATAACCATATTTCAGTTTGCTTTTGTTTTTGTAGTGCTATTTTATATTTTACAAGTGCATATTGCACTTCTTCAAAGGTCTTCTCTATGCATATCTTAGGATTAAATACAAAGTTAGTTTCTTTATCATTATACGTATTTAATGCACTTTCCCATAATTTATATGAGTTTCTTTGATAGTTCAATGCCATAGGCAATGTAAAATAAAGATAGTTTTCTACCCCAGACTTACCTAAATGTGGATTTGCATCTTCGGGCATAACTTCGCCCCCAAGACTACCTTTCTTCCACATATTATATAAAATATCTACTTTTTGTAATACTTCTTCTTTATTATACATATTGCTTGCACCTCAATAATTCTTTTCTATGATTATTATAATAGCATAAAAGCAAATACTTATCAATAAAATTGAAACACATTTTCTTTTTTTAGAATACAATATTCAAATTATTTTAAATGTTTTATGTGATATATTTTCTATGTGAATTTTTTACATTGTTTTGATTTACCATAGCATACTCCATAGTAGTATCTATTTTTATATGTCCTAATAATTTTTGAACTTGTTCTATTGGCATACCTTTATCAATAGCCATAGTTGCCATTGTTCTTCTAAATTTATGTGGATGTACTT
>CAJMRU010000238.1 GCA_905215845.1 uncultured bacterium | reverse complement strand
CTATACGACAAAGTCAAGTTTCTGATATTGACATTTGAGAAGATACTTTTATTATTAAAATATTATTAAAATTTTGGTAGTTCTAATTTTAAAATCATAATTTTACCATTTATTAATGAGCATCAGTAAGTACAGGTTTTAAGTTAACGTTTATAACAGTTCCTTCAGGGACTAATTCATTAACAGCATAATCTTGTGTAGTAATTATTCCAGAGCCATAATAACTAATATTTAGATTTTTAGATTTCAATATACTTGTAGCTTGTGAAACAGTCATTCCAGATAAATCAGGTACACTAACTGAGTTTTCAACAGTATGACCTTCACCATATAACATAATTATTGAATTTTTTTGTAAGCTAACTCCTGGTTTTGGAGTTTGATTTGTTACTAAAGTAGAATTTTCATCTCCAGAAGAGGAAATTTTACAAGTAAATCCTGCATTAGTTAAAATCTTTTTAGCTTCTGTGATAGTTTTATTAGTTATATCTGGAACTGTAATTAAATTTTGAGAATTATTATCAGTATTAGTATTATCAGAAGGAACACCCATATAAGGAAGTATTTCTGATAACATTTGAGAAACCACTGGAGCAGCAACAGAACCACCTTGATATCCATATTTTTTATTTTGAGGATTATATAAAGTCAATAAAACAACAACTTGTGTATCCTCAATAGGTGAAATAGCTACAAAAGATGATACATAACCACTATCTTCATTTCCTTCAACGGGTTCAGAAGTACCAGATTTTCCACCAATAGAATATCCAGAAACAGCAACATTTTTTCCTGTTCCATGTAATACAACAGATTCCATCATAGATTTTACTTTATCAGTTGTGCTTTTTGAAAGTACTTGTCTAACTTCAGTTGGTTCAGTATTTGTGATTGCACCAGTATCAGTATTTTTAATTGATTTTACAATATTAGGTTTCATAAGAACACCATCATTAGCAATGCTAGAAATAGCTGTAATTAATTGCAAAGGTGTTACTTGAAATCTTTGCCCAAAAGAATAAGTTGCAAGTTCAACAGGACCTACTTTTTCTAAGTCATGGAATATACTAGTTTGTTCACCATATAACCCAGAGTTAGTAGAATCAAATAATCCAAAAGCTTGATAATATTTATATAAAGTAGGAGCACCTATTCTTGAAGCTAATTGCATAAATGCAGGGTTACAAGAATTTTCTAGAGCTTGAGTTAAAGTTTGTGAACCATGTGGGTCATATTTTCTCCAACATTTAATAGTTCTATCTTCAACTACTTCGTAACCTTGACAATAGAAATCATTAGGTTTATTAGGAGTTGTTATATTTTCTTCAAGAGCAACACTAGAAGTTATAATTTTAAATGTAGACCCAGGCTCATAACTATCTGAAACAGATTTATTTGCCCACATACGATATAGAGCTTCATTTTTTTCTTCATCACTTAATGAATCATAAGTTTTAGCAAGAACTGCATTTGGAGTATATGGGAAATTTAAATTATAATCAGGATAATTAGCCATTCCAAGAATATTTCCTGTCTTAGGATCCATAACTATTACATTTCCACCATTTGCACAATCATATTTTTCAACAGCTTGTTTAAGATATTTTTCAATAACAGATTGAATTTTTAAATCGATGGTAAGAGTAATATCGCTTCCATTTTCAGCAGAAATATAAGTTTCTTCAGTATTTGGAATTTCATTTTGATCACTAGCTTTATAACTTACTATTTTTCCAGGAGTTCCTTTTAAAATATTGTCCCATTTAGATTCAATTCCACTTAAACCTTGATTATCAGCGCCACAAAAACCAATTACACTAGATGCCAAATTGTTATAAGGATAATATCTTTTGGTATCTTCATCTATATTAATACCAACTGAGATTTTATTATCTTTCATCCAAGTTTTTAATTCTTCAACTTTATCTTTTTCAACTTTTTTTGCAATAGTTTCAACAGAAGATTTACTATTAACTTTTTCTAAGGTTTCATCATAATTTAGACCAAATATATCAGAAAGACCTTTTGCAACCAGCTCTTTTTTTGCTTTAGTTTCTTCGTCACTTTTCCCAGAAATCTTAGCAGGATTTATTGTTATAGTATCAACTTGTACGCTTACAGCCAAAGACTGACCTGTTGAATCGTAAATATTTCCTCGTTTAGGACTAAGAATTTGATTTATAGCTTGTTGCTGATATGCTAACTCTTTTAAATGGTCACTATCAATAAATTGTAGATAACCTAATCTAACTAATAAAAGTACAAATATAATTAAAACACCTAGAAAAATATATTGTAGTTTTTTTGTGCAAATTAGATTTATACTGTTAAAATCTTTATTTAAATTTATAATATTGTTATCAGAAATTTCTCGGTTAGAATTACTATTAATTTTATTATTGAAAGTATCATTATCAGATTTTTTACT
>CAJMRU010000237.1 GCA_905215845.1 uncultured bacterium | reverse complement strand
AAAAGCAGTAATTTGATTATTTTTATACTTATTAAAATCATATACTATTTTTCCTTTAGTATCTTGCACTTCTATTTCATATTGTCTTACTGCAATTAATAGTGGTATACATTTTAAAACATTAGGATATTTATCACAAATATTTCTAAAATCATTTTCGAAATTTTTTGAACCTATAAGAGAATTTAAAATATTTAATTCAATTTTCAGTTCATTAACATTTTGATATACTTTATTAAAATTAACATAGTACTTATAATCAGATATACTTGTTCTAAAAGACGAAAGCCATTCATTAAATTCACGAACCATGCTCAACTGCCTCCATTCTTTTTTTCCCTATTTCATAGAATTCTTTTTCCTTTTCAATTCCAATAAATTTACGTTTTAGCTTCTTACAAACAACACCAGTAGTAAAACTTCCTGCCATAAAATCACAAACTAAATCACCTTCATTCGTACTTGCTAAAATTATTTTTTCTAACAAATATTCTGGTTTTTGTGTTGGATGTTTTCCAAATTTTTTTTCTGATTTCGGTGTCAAACTTCCAATAAATACATCTTTCGTCTGTTTACCACCATTCATTTCTTTCATCAAAGAATAATTAAATGTATGTTTATTATTTTTAATATCCTTTTTTGCCCAAAGAATTGTTTCGGTAGAATGCGTAAAACATCTACATGCTAAATTTGGTGGTGGATTTCTTTTTTCCCATGTTATATTATTCAAAATTTTAAATCCTAATTGTTCTAACAAATACCCAATTATATATATATTGTGATATGTACCTGAAATCCATATTGTTCCTGTATCTTTTAAAATTCTTTTTGCTTCTATCATCCATTTTTTATTAAATTCAACTTTTTGTTCAAAAGAAAAATTTTCATCCCATTTTCCTTTATTAACAGAAACCTGTTTCCCATTTGAACAAGTAATACCATCATTTGATAAAAAATATGGTGGATCCAAAAAAATCATATCAATTGTTTTATCCTCTATCCTGGGAAGCATATCAAATGCATCCCCATTAATTAACTGTATATCATTATTACTTTCATAGTTTGTAATAATTACTTCTTCTCCTATTCTTTTTGAAGAATCTGAATTAATCATTCTTTTTACTTGTACAATTTCTATATTGAAATCCTTATATAATTCTCTAATAAATTCAGTATTATGATTTGTTAACATACATTTAACACCTTTTTTGGTTAATTTCTTAAATAACCTTGCTAAACGCTCATGCTCTTCTTTAGAAAAACCTTCTTTTGTATAAGATTCAAAAGATGTATCATTTAACGGCGCATATGGACTATCAAAAAAAACAAAATCATCTTTTTGACAATCTTCACAAGTTTTTTCAAAATCTTGACAATATATATTTTGTTCACTTAAATATTTTGATATTTCTAATAAATTATTTTTATCAAAAGATTTACCTGACTTTTTTTGATTGAATGGTACATTAAACAATCCCTTTGAATTAACACGATAAAGTCCATTAAAACAATGTTTATTTAGATATATAAACATTGCAGCTATTTCTATACTTTTTTCATTATTCTTAATTTTTTCATTATATTTTTCTCTTGTTGAATAATAAAATTCCTTAGGATTCTTTTCATGCTCCTTATCTAATTTAGAAATTTTTTCAATCAATTCATTACAATTGTTTTGAATACATTTGTATGTATAAATCAATTCTTGATTTATATCACTAATTGTTGCATTTTTAAATTCAAATTGAAATAAAACAGCACCACCGCCAATAAATGGCTCATAATAATTGTTGACTGATATAGGTAATTTTTCATTAATCTTATCTAAAAGTTGCGTTTTACCTCCAGCCCATTTTACAAAAGGTTTCATAACTCACTCCTTTTTCCTTTAGTAATTAACTAAAAGAAAAAAGGCTCATTATCGAACCTTTATAAAACAATTTTATCCATGCTTAACTTTTTGAAATCTTGTTTAGAATGAACATATATATTCATTGTCGTGCTAGGTGACGAATGTCCTAAAATTTCACTCAAACAATTGTAATCAAAGCCAAGCTCTATGCAATTACTTGCAAAACTATGTCTAAGAGAATGAACCGTCACATTTGGTAAATTTAATTCTTTTAATATTTTTTTAAATTTATTTCTAAATGTCCTAGGCTCTATATATCTTTTTGTTTGTGTCAAAAAGTAATTATCATTTTTTTCTATTTCTAAAAATAAAATTAATAAAAAAGAAAATATGATTGAAAAGCACAGGTGAATCAGTTAAAATTTTGTCTATATAAACGAAAATAGCAGCCGGCAGAGCTGACTGCCCGTTTTCACAGGAAGGAACAACAGGAGGTAGTGCTATGTATTTTGTAGATTTGAACAGTGATCTGGGAGAGAGCTTCGGCAACTACACGATCGGAATGGATGAGGAGATTTTAAA
>CAJMRU010000236.1 GCA_905215845.1 uncultured bacterium | reverse complement strand
TAATTTCTTGATATTTCTAAATTTTAATATATTATTAAAATTTGAAGATATCCTTGTTTTATCTTAAAAACCCATTTATTATCTCTTCTTCTGCTTCTTTTTCAGATAATCCCAATGTCATTAACTTAATTAATTGTTCTCCAGCTATTTTTCCAATTGCTGCTTCATGAATCAAGTTTGCATCTACATCATTTGCAGTAATTTCTGGTGTTGCTGTTACTATTGCTTTGTCTTTTATTATTGCATCACACTCACTATGTGCAAAGCATTTTTTATTTCCGTATATTTTTGAAACAAATTCTTGTTTAGAATTATCTGCTGCTACTGATCTTGATGTTACATGTGTACTTGAATTTTCTCCATTTAATTGTACATCAAATATTGTTTTTGCTGTTTGATTTCCATGTGTCATTATTTTTTCTGTTACTATAAAGTTTGTGTTTTCTTGTAATACTCCTTTTGTTTCTCTAATTGTTGAATCTACTCCTTTTATTTGTGCACTTTCCATTTCCATACTACTTCCTGGTTTTAAATATACTTCTGTTATTGGATTTAATATGTTTTTCCCATCACCATTTCCTTCTCCATAATGTTTTTCTACATATCTTACTTTTGCCCCTTCTTCTAAATAAAATCTATGTATTCCATCATGTTGAGCATTTGTATGGTGGTCATTGTGTATTCCACATCCTGCTACAATTATTACATTTGCATTTTTTCCTATATAAAAGTCATTATATACTACATCTGTTAGTCCACTTTCTGTTATAATGACTGGTATATGTATAAATTCAAATTTTGTGTTTTCTTTTACATATATATCTATTCCTGATACATCTTTTTTTGTTACTATATTTATGTTTTCTGTAACTTGTCTTTCTATTCCTTTTCCATTTTTTCTTATATTAAAAGCTCCTTTTGGAATGTTTTCTAAGTTTGATATTTCATTAAGTAAGCTTTTGTCTACTTCATTTAAGTTTTTTTCTTCCATTATTTCTCCTATTTTTTATAAAATTTAGGTTTTTTTAGGTCCTATAACCTTTATTTTATCTTGCAACATTTGTTTTCTTTTATGTCTTCTGATAAAATTTCTTTGCTTTCTCCTATTTTTTCTATTTTTCCATTTTTCATTAATACTATTTTGTCTGCTATTTTTAGTATTTTCTCTTGGTGTGATATTATTATTGTTGTTCCTTTTATTAATTCTCTCATATTTTCAAATATTTCTATTAAATTGTTAAAACTCCATAAGTCTATTCCTGCTTCTGGTTCATCAAATATTGTTAATTTTGTTTGTCTTAGTGCTACTGTTGCTATTTCTATTCTTTTTAATTCTCCTCCAGATAATGAACTATTTACTTCTCTATCAACATATTCTTTTGCACATAATCCAACTTTTGATAATGCATCACATGCTTCTTTTTTTGTTATTTGTTTTTTTGATGCTATTTTTAATAAGTCATATACTGTGATTCCTTTAAATTTTACTGGTTGTTGAAATCCAAAACTGATTCCTAATTTTGCTCTTTCATTTATTTCCATATTTGTTATGTCTTTTCCGTCAAATAGTATTTTCCCTGAATCAGGTTTTTCTATTCCCATTATTATTTTGGCTAGTGTTGATTTTCCTGACCCGTTTGGTCCTGTTATTGCTATAAATTTTCCTAATTCTATTTTTAAATTTATATTGTCTAATATTTTTTTATTTTCTCTTTCAAAACATATATCTTTTATTTCTAATATCATTTTCTTTGTGTATAATATTTTATATTATACTCTCCTTTCTTATTTTTTATTTTGTTGTTTTTTTAGTCTATTTTTTATTGTAATCTTAACACAATTTTTGCATTTAGGATTGTTTTCGTCATAGTTACAGTCTAAGTCTCCTAAGTTCATTATTTGTGATATATAATTTTCTAGCTTTGTACTTGTTTCTTTTGATATTGCTGATTTCATTGATCTTGCTTCTTCTTCTGCTACTTCATCACTTACTTCTAGTATATCTGTTAAAAATATTTTTACTATATCTTGCCTTTTTAGGATTTCTCTTGCATATTGTTTTCCTTCGTTTGTTAGTAAAATATCTCCATATGCTTCATATTCTATTAAGTTTATTTCTTTTAGCATTTTTATTGCTCTATTTACACTTGGCTTTGTTATGTTTAATTTTTTTGCAATATCTGTAACTCTTATTTTTTTATTGCTGTTTTCTAATATGTATATGGTTTTTAAATATTCTTCTTGTGAGTTTGTTAGCTTCATTTCTGTTCCTTCTATATTAAGATTTAGGTTTTTATGAAGGCTTACCTATAAACCTTTTTGACTATAAATATGATTTTAGATATTTATAACAATTACTATGTAATTTATCTTTTTTATTTTTGTTAGTTCGCACTAACATTTTACTATGATTTTTTTATATAGTCAAGTTTTTTACTTTAATTTATAAAAAAATAATAAAATT
>CAJMRU010000235.1 GCA_905215845.1 uncultured bacterium | reverse complement strand
TTTCTTTATTTGTCATAGTAATATCTCCTCGTAATATATGCATGTAATCAATTAATGAAGTTTCACTATTGATTGTACATTATAATTTTTTTAGATAATAGTTTTATTTTCGTTTTTTTTAGTTTAACATTTTTATCAATTTTTTAATAATCAATATGCTGCATTAATGCAGCAAAAGAATTAAATTATTGCAAATATGCAGCAAATATGATATGATAACAATGGAGGTTAGTATGTTGAGTATCGGTGATTATTTGAAATTGTTAAGAACTTCAAGGAAAATATCATTAAAAAGTCTTTCAAAAGAGGTAAATACATCTGATTCAATTTTGCAGCGATTAGAAAAAAATCACATGCCTAAGAATGTCTCGGAAATATTTAGGTCTATTGCAGATTATTACAAAATCAATGTAATTACGCTTTATTTGAAGGCCAATTTTATAACTCAAAATGATCTAAACGGTTATAAATCCATTTTTAAAAATTGTGATGAGTTAACAGAAGAAGAAATTAAACATATACAAAATGAAATTGATTTTATAAATTCACAAAAAAATAAATACAGATAATTTGAAAGGGTGACGTTAAATGCCATTAAAATGTGCATCGTTTTTTGCAGGAGTTGGCGGTATAGATCTGGGATTTAAAAATGCTGGATTTGAAGTTGTTTATGCTAATGAAATAGATTCTAAACCAGTTATTACTTTTGAAAAAAATTTTAAAATAAAAGTGGATAATAGAGATATAAAAGAAGTAGCCGATGATTTAGAAAATAATATTGATAATATTGGAAAAATTGATGTGATACTTGCAGGATTTCCATGTCAAGCATTCTCTGTCGCTGGACTTAGACAAGGATTTAATGATGAAAAAGGCAGAGGAAATTTATTTTTTGAAGTAATGAGGATTGTACGAAAAAAGAAACCAACGGTTATTTTTCTTGAAAATGTAAAAAATCTTTTAACACATGATCATGGTAATACATTCCATGTGATCGAAGAATGTCTTGTTAAAGAAGGATATAATATTACTTATAGAATATTAAATACCATGGAGTACGGAAATTTACCCCAAAATAGAGAAAGGATTTATATTGTTGCCTTCAAAAATCAAGATCAATTAGACAGGTTTAATTGGATTGAGCCAATACCATTAACAAATACTTTAGAGCATATAATAGATTTTCATTCTAAATTAGATGATAAATATTATTATACAGCTGATAAATTTAAGAGATACTCTGAAATAAAAGATTATATAAACAAGTATTACACGGTTTATCAGTGGAGAAGAATATATGTCAGAGAAAATAAAAGTGGTGTTTGCCCTACTCTTACTGCAAACATGGGTACTGGTGGGCATAACGTTCCTTTAATTTATACTGATTATGGTATTAGAAAATTAACACCTAGAGAATGTTTTAAATTACAAGGCTTTCCGGATACATATATTTTACCTGAAAATATGGCATTATCTCATTTGTATAAGCAAGCAGGAAATTCAGTTTCAGTTTCAGTTATTGAAAGGATAGCTAACAATATTTTACAGGCACTATAAAAAAACCAAAAGTTGATAATCTTTTGGTTTTTTAAATACAATAATCGTCTGGAAAGCAATCTTCATCAATCCATATAAATTTGATATGTATATCTTCTGAATTTTTTAATTTATATAATCGTATTCCATTTATACCTAATTCATTCATTTTTTTTGAAGTTAAAGGTTCATATTTTTCTAAGCGAAAGACATTTCTTAATATCCATTCACCTAAATATGATTGTTTTTCATAGGATTCAATTGCTTTACCGTTATCTTGTGTTATGTAAGAAGTTATACAATCTCCGGAGGGTTCAAAAATTAAGTTGAATTTTCTTTCTTCTTTGTTTTGATTTAATACAAATTTTTCTTTATTTCCATTCTTGGATACTGAACCAATATTTTTTGCAAAAAAATTTGGATGAGTTGTATGAAAATATTTAGAATTAGGGATAGGGATATACATTTCATTAAACGGTCTATATAACAATTTATATATGTCATTAATGAATTCTTCTTGATTAAGCTTTTTAATATTTTTTATAATAGAAGATCTTAAATTACTTTTTTGAATTTTTAAATCTTTTGTGGTACTTCAAAGAGAAAACTATAAATATCTTTAAGAATATTTTCAGGAATAACATTTTTGTATTTTTTATACAAATCTTTATATCTTTTTTCTTTATATTCTTTTGACATTTTAGAACCGACTGCATAAAAACCATTAAATCCGGAGAATAATTCAACTTCACCATTTTTATTTAATAAATACCAAGAATAGGACTCTGTGATTTCATTTTCATTATTTAAGTCTTGATTATAGACTTTATTTGATATATCTTTAAAAATATCGTATGCCTTATCCGCATAAATTACTTTCCATTCATCAACTACAATATCTTTATTGTTGAATTTCATGTATAGTTGACT
>CAJMRU010000234.1 GCA_905215845.1 uncultured bacterium | reverse complement strand
AAACAATAAAAATTTATAATGAAAGCGTAAAATATTAAAATATATATTGACATATTGTTATAAACTGTTATAATAAACATATAACAGATAAGAAAGGAGAAGTGTATGAACATAATAATTAGTAATAATAGTAGTATTCCAATCTATGAACAAATAGAAAATGCAATAAAACAAGCAATATTTTCAAATGAATTAAAAGAAGAAGATATGTTACCATCAGTAAGAACTCTAGCAAATGATTTAAAAATAAGTTTTTTAACAGTAAAAAGAGCATATGATGAGCTAGAAAAATCAGGTTTTATAAAAACAGTTCAGGGAAAAGGAAGTTTCATTTCTCCAAAAAACTTGGAACTAATAAAGGAAGAAAAATTAAAAGAAATACAAAATTATATTGAAAAAATTTATGATATTTCTAAGTTAGCAAATATTTCTGAAAACGAGGTAAAAGAATTATTTAAAATAATATTTGAGGAGGAATTTTAGAATGAAAAATAATATTGAATTACAAAATCTTTCAAAGAGGTACAAAGATTTTGAACTAAAAAATATAAGTTTCAATGTACCACAAGGTTGTATTGTAGGATTAATTGGAGAGAATGGAGCAGGAAAAACAACAACAATAAAATCTATATTAAATATTGCAAAATCAGAAGGAACAATCAAAATATTTGGAAAAGATATTAGAAAAAATGAAAAAGAAATAAAAGAAAAAATAGGAGTTGTATTAGATGATAGTTTCCTATCAGATTATTTAACTCCGAAACAAATAAATTCTATAATGAAAGATGTATATTTAACTTGGAATGAAAGTAAATATAGAGAATTATTGAAACAATTTAATTTGCCTTTAAACAAACTTATAAAAGAATTTTCAAGTGGAATGAAAATGAAATTAAAAATTGCAGTAGCTATATCACATGATCCACAAATACTAATATTAGATGAGCCAACAAGTGGGCTAGATCCAATTGTTAGAAATGAAATATTAGATATATTTAGGAAATATATAGAAGAGGATGAAACGAGGTCAATATTATTATCATCACATATTACAACAGATTTAGAGCATATTTCTGATTACATTATTTTTATTGAAAAAGGAAATATAGTATTTAATATGCCAACACCTGAATTATTAGAAAATTATGGTGTTATAAAATGTAGTAAAGATGACTTTTTAAAAATAGATTCAAATGATTATATAAGATATAAAAATGGAAAATATCAATATGAGGTATTAACTAAGGATAAAAATAATATAAGGAAAAAATATAATATAACAACAATTGATAAACCTTCAATTGAAGAAATAATGCTATTTTACATTAAGGGGGAAAAATAATTATGATAAAAGGGTTAATAAAAAAGGATTTATATAATTTAGGAAGTTATAAAACATCTTTAATTGTTATGATAATATTTTGTACAATTGCAATAATAGGAACAAAAGCAGTGAATTATGGTCCAATTATAATATGCACAATGATTGGAATGATAGCACTTTCAACATTTAGTTATGACGAAATATCAAAGGCAAATAAATATATGTTAACATTGCCAACAAATAGAAAAGAACTAGTAAAAGAAAAATTCATTTTAGCCATTGGAGCAACAATATTTGGTGGGATATTAGGAATATTAATGACAATAATATTAACAAAAATAATGAACTATATACAACCAATAAATGCTATAAATTTGGACTATAATAATTTATTGTTTTCAACTATTGGAGGAATGTTTGGAATATCGTTGATACAAGTTATACAAATCCCAAGTATATATAAGTGGGGACCTGAAAAAGGACGAATTCAAATGTTTATATTAATATTTCTTTTAGTTTTGCTAATATCAGGAATAGGATTTTTAATAATGAAATCAAATATTAATATAAACCTAGAAATATTTGAGAATTTTATGGATAGATTTGGAATGATTTTTTTAGTACTGCTAATAGCAATTATGTATTTTATATCTTATAAAGCATCTTGCAAGATATATAGCAATAAAGAGGAATAGAAAAAACTTAGTCAAAAAAATAGTTGACAGCACAAAACAAAAGTTCTATAATATAGACACAATAATATCATAACGGTAATAATGAATGTAATATTAAATGTAGTAATGATAAAAATATATGTTATTATGAGTTGTGTATTAGGAAGTGATATTTATGATAGACAATAATAAAAATATTTCAGTAATAAAAGAAGAATTGAAGATAATAGAATATGCAAATGAAGATATTAAGAATTTAATTTATACTGTAAGAGGTAAACAAGTAATGCTTGATAGTGATGTTGCTATGTTATATCATTATCCAACAAAAAGAATAAATGAAACTGTAAGAAGGAATAAAAGTAGATTTCCCGAAAATTTTTGCTTTCAACTTAAAGAAGAAGAGATAGAAAACTTGAGGTCGCAAATTGCGACCTCTATCAACTTTATTCGACATTATTCTGCATCTC
>CAJMRU010000233.1 GCA_905215845.1 uncultured bacterium | reverse complement strand
CTTTTTAAATATTACTACCGTAGGAATAATTAAAATCAAGAAATATACAATATTTATCAAAATAGATCCTATAAAAGTCATACCTTCCATGTAAGGTAATCCTCCAAATAAATATTGACTCAAATCCCAATTCATTGTGACAAAATATTTCATAAATCCTAAATTATACATAATTGATAATTGATTTATAACTGAATTTGCCATATATCCTAAAAGTGAAATAATAATTGCTAAAGCACTATTAGAAAATATTGTACTTATTACAAATGCTAAGCTTGAAAGTAATATAATCATTGGTAACTGTGCTAAAGTCTGAACTCCTAAATATGCAAATACATTCATACTTTGTATAGAATTTGTATTAAAGTTATATTCTATTACAGGAAGTGATAAACTATCAAATCCAAATAATATTCCACCTATTAAAACTTGCATTAAAATCGTTATTGAAATTATAAATACTATCATAATAACAGTTGTTAAAAATTTAGATACTAATATTTTTGTTCTTGAATATGGTTTAACTAATAATAATTTTATAGTACCTTTATTAAATTCATCACTTACAATTGTTGCTGCAACCATTATTATTACTGCTAATATAAATATTCCAAATTGATTATAAAAATTTTCTAATATTCCTTTTAAACTATCATTTTTATTAACATCGATTTTATTTTCTAAAATATATCT
Organism: uncultured bacterium; assembly: GCA_905215845.1. GTDB lineage: Bacteria > Bacillota > Clostridia > TANB77 > CAG-508 > CAG-269. Next base: position 1,782 of record CAJMRU010000233.1, on the reverse strand, counting down.
ATTAATTTCCTTCTGTTCTAAACTTTCATTATATTGTTGCTTTGTTAAAAATTCCATATTTTCTTTATCTTTGTTTTCCATTTCAAATTGTATTAAATCTTGTGATGCATTTTTATATCTACTTAATGCTTTATTTAAGTAATCATTCCCATATTTAATTTCTTCATCTACTCTATATTCTGCAACTTCCTTTTCTATTTTAGCATTTTCTATCTGAACTTCTAAGTCTTTTAATAATTGCTTGTCATTTGTATTTGCTTTTTGTTCTTCTAATTCTTGTAAATTATTATTTGCTAAAACTAATTCTTCATTGGCAAAATATTTCCAGTCATCTTCGTTTAATTTGCCTATTAGGTTATTTATTATTCCATTTAATTCTTCTACCTTTACATTATCTTTATCTGCTCCATATTCATAAGTATTTTTTTGTTGAATATATGTTGAAATATTACTTTCTATTATATCTCTTTGCCATGCATCTCCTGCATAGTTTAGCATAAGTTCATTTGTATCAATTGTTGATTTTAATTCTATATACATACTTGTATCACTGCTTTTTTTAGGATCCAATTTTGATAAATCTTCTTTTAAATATCCTATTTGTTCTTCTGTATATGCATAAATCTCATTACTACTAGAACCAGAAAATTTGAATATACAATTCATAAATATTAAAAGTAATAATACTGCAATAAGCGCAATATATATTGTTTTTTTCTTAAATATTTTTATTAACTCATTTTTTATTAACTTACTCAATTATATTCCCTCCTGTCTTTTCAAAAAATGCTTCTTCCAAAGTTTTTTCATCTTCTTTTACTTCATATATTTTTATATCATTTTCAACTAAACATTTTATTAAATCAGGTACTTCATCTTTATCAATATTTACCTTTATTTTCTTATCATCAATTTTCTTAAAATCTAATCCTATATTTTTTATTAATTTTTCAATCATTTTACTATTATTTGTTTCAAATATTCTAAAACTTTTTATTGTATCATTTTTTATTTTTGAAATTTCACTTGTTTCTATTACTTCTCCATTTTTTATTATACATACTTTATTACAAAAATTATCTAATTCGGCTAAGTTATGGCTTGAAATTAAAATCGCCATTTTTTCTTCTTGTGCTAACTTAACTAAAAGTTCTCTCATTTCTTTTATTCCTTCAGGATCTAATCCATTAGTTGGTTCATCTAAAATCAATAACTTAGGATTATGCAAAATTGCTTGAGCTATGCCTAATCTTTGCCTCATTCCTAAAGAATATTTTGATACTTTATCATTTATTCTATTTTCCAGTTTTACTAATTTTACTACTTTGTCTATTCTTTCTTTTGTAACTCCTTTATATAGATTTGCTACTAATTTTAAATTATCATATCCAGATAGATACATATACATGTCAGGATTTTCTACTATTGCCCCTACCTTTTCAATAGCTTTTGTAAAATTCTTTTGTATGTCATATCCATTTATTGATACTGTTCCTTTTGTTATACCTTGTAATCCTAGTATTAGCTTTATAGTTGTTGTCTTTCCTGCTCCATTTGGTCCTATAAATCCTAAAATATCTCCTTCTTCTATTTTTAAGGAAACATTTTTTAAGATTTTCTTTTTACCAAAATCTTTGCATAGATTTTTACATTCAAGTATTGTCTGCATAATTATTTCTCCTCTCTTTCTTTGCCTATATTAATTAAAATATATGTAATAGGCTAAAATTAAAACTTTTCTATCTTTTGTTTTTTCTTATTTTACCATATGATATTGTTTTA
>CAJMRU010000232.1 GCA_905215845.1 uncultured bacterium | reverse complement strand
AATTTCACATCAAGCAAATCTAATTTGAACAAATCGGACATCTAATACTATTAGATTTGGCAATTTTAGATGTAATGATAGGCGAAATAAATGGATTTGAAATATGTAAAAAGATAAGAGAAAAAGGTTTGAATTTTCCAGTAATAATGCTTACAGCTAAAATAGAAGACAAAGATAAAATAACAGGATTAACTTTAGGAGCAGATGATTATATAACAAAACCATTTAATCCACTTGAATTAGTAGCTAGAGTAAAATCAGCAATAAGAAGATATACAAAATATAACGAAAAGATTAATGAAGATAACATAGAAATAAACGGATTAGTGATAAATAAAAAGCAACATATATGTAGTTTGTATGAAGAAAAAATTGAACTAACACCAATAGAATTTGATATATTATTATATCTAGTTGAAAGAAGAGGAAATGTAGTAAGCTCAGAAGAATTATTTGAAAAAGTTTGGAAAGAAAAATATTTAGATAATAATAATACAGTAATGGTGCATATAAGAAGAATAAGAGAAAAATTAAAAGAAGATTCAAGAAAACCAAAATTTATAAAAACAGTATGGGGAGTGGGATACAAAGTTGAATAATAATAGTGAAGAATTTAGAAAGTTAAAAAATAGTATAGCAATAAAAGCGATATTAAAAATATTATTATATACAGTCTCAATATTGGTACTATTAGTATTAATAGTAGATGTAATATATAATGACCAAATAGCAGAATCAATATCTGATATTAGCGAAACATTTTACCGTTTTTTAGTTGCAGATAAACCATTAATAATGCTTATAGTAGTATTTGTGACTTTTTTAATAGTATCATATTTTGTAATTAGAAATACTATGAATAATATGGTAGTAGTGGTAGAGGCAATGGATAAAATTTTGAAAAATCCAGAAAAAGAAATAAAGTTAAACAATGAACTGCTTATATTAGAAAATAGGTTAAATAAAATAAGAATAGATTTAATTACAAGCAAAAATATAGCAAAAGAAGAAGAACAAAAGAAAAATGATTTAATAATGTATATGGCACATGATTTAAAAACTCCACTTACATCAATAATAGGATATCTAACATTATTAACAGAAGAAAAAGAAATAAGTACTAAAATGCAAGAAAAATACATGAAAATAGTATTAGATAAATCATTAAGAGTAGAAGAGCTTATTAATCAATTTTTTGATATAACAAGATACAATCTTAGAAATATGCCTATAAAGAAAGAAAATATAAATTTATCATTTTTAATAGACCAACTAATAGATGAATGTTATCCAATGTTAGAACAAAGAAATTTAAAATATCGCATTGACAAGCCACATAATATAGAATACTTTGGAGATGGAGATAAACTAGCAAGAGCATTTGAAAACCTATTAAAAAATGCAATAAATTATAGTTATGAAAATAGTGAAATTCAAATTGTATTAAAAGAAACTACAGAAGACATACAAATTACATTTAAAAATCAAGGAGAAAAAATTCCAAAATATAAATTAGATAAAATGTTTGAAAAATTTTATAGAATAGATGAATCAAGAACAACAAAAACAGGAGGAGCAGGATTAGGACTAGCAATAACAAAAGAGATTATAGAATTACATAATGGAACAATAGAAGTCAAAAATGAAGATGAATGGATAGAATTTAAAATAAAGTTAAAAAAAACTTCAAAAGCATAGATATAAATTCTGAAGGCATGTGTTATATTTAGAGCAAACAAAAATTTTATATAAAAACTATTTAAAATCGAATAAAAATTTGATATAATATACGAAAAAAAGAAACTAATAGTTAAAGGAGAGATATATATGACAATGCAAGATATAACAAACTATTTAGACCAAAAAGCTGAGAAAAATGAAAAAGAGATAATAATAACATTTTATGAGATAAGAGTAAAAGCGAATTTAACAGAAGAAGAAACAGATGAATTCTTAAGATTATGTAGAACAAGACTAGAAAATCAAGGATATGATGTATACTTCACAGGCGCAAGATATATATTTGAAGGAAATAAAAAAATAGTGCAACCAAATGAATTGATGGTAGCGATAAAAGAAAGTTAAAATTGATGATTTTGGGGTCGGAGACAAAAATCATTAAACAAATTAATTTCAAAGTTACTTTTAAATATTGCTAAGACTTGAAATTAATTTATAAGGGGATATTTATGAAAAGAATAATTAATGGAAGTATTATAACTTTAAGTGCTATATTAATTGGATTTGTAATGATATTTAGTATATTACCTAATTTTACATTGAATAGTGTAATAACAATAGCTGGATTTGCAATACCAATTTTAATAATAATAGTGACAATGATAATTCAAATAAAAAAATCAAAAGATAAACAAGAAAAAGATAGAATAAGAGTTTTTTGGATAAAAACACTATTTATCATATATTGTTTACTATTAATTACTATTCTATTTTTAAATAATGAGTATAGAGTAGGAATATATGAAGATACAAGTATATTTTCAAGAGAACA
>CAJMRU010000231.1 GCA_905215845.1 uncultured bacterium | reverse complement strand
ATATTAAATATTATTTAAAAAGAGCAATTATAATTATTATATCAATTCTAAGTACATTAATAGGAAGTTTTGGTGTATATGCAGCAACAGGTGGGAAAATTGACGGAATACCAGCATTAGATTGGTTAGGAAATAAATTTTCAGAAAAATATGCAGAATATAAACAACCAGTAGAAAATCAAGTGGTTGCTTTTGGAGAAACAAGTGTAGAATTAACATCAACAATGTGTAATGAAGGAATTACAATATTAGAATTTGATGTAAAATTAAGTAAAGAAGATTATAATAATCTAAAATTAGGAGAAACAGCATACACAGAAGAATTTTATAATAAAATACAAGAATACAAAGAATATACTAAACAAAAAATGATAAAAAGAATTCAAGCTGATAAATATGAAGGACATTTTAGTAATGAAAGCGACGATGAGATTGATACAATATTAAGTAAAATAGAAGTTACAGAAGAGGAAATAAAGAATTCTCAATATTATCAAGAATATTTACAAATGACAAAACTATATGAAAAACAATTAGAAGAAAGAAAAAATACTGGGTTTAAAATAGGATTAGCTTTAAATACAAAACAAAAAGGTGGAATATATAATTATGATAAATTTAATCCTAATACAGAATGGTATGCAAGTATTTATATAGATAATGAACCATATTATGTTAAAAATTGGCAACAAGTTCAAAAAATAAATGATTATGAATATAAGCTTTATACAATGTATGCTTTAACTGATTCAGAATTGAAAGGAAAAGAAAGCTTTAAAATTACTTTAAAAAATAATAAATTAGTAAATATGGTTGCTTGGAAAAGCCTAGGAGATAATTGGAGTAATGATTGTCAATGGTTTGCTGAAGATAGAGATAATCAAAATAATATGTGTTTACCAGAAAAATATATTAAAGATTTGAACTTGGATTTTGAAGTAAATGTATCTAAAGACGCAGTTTTAAAAGATAGTAAAGTAATAGATAATCCTCAAATTGAATCAAAGTTTAGAAATATTACTCAAACTGTAGAAAAAGTAGTGATTTCTCCTATGCAAACAATTGTAAGAATAAATCACTCAGCAAGTAATCAATCATCTAATGCTTTTGAGAATAGATATGATAATCCTAATATAGAACATTTGCCTATAACAAGAGAATATAAAGTATATGATGCAAATGGAAAAGAACTTTCTTGTTTTAGTACAAGTAATAAAAATACATTAATATATAGTGATGGAAGTAGAGAAGATTATGACTATCATGATATTCCAAATAAAAAATATTCAAATGCAATATGGGAAAATATACAATACTTACTTATTGAGAAAACAGATAGTGAATATATAAAAATTGTGCCAGTAGAAACTATACAAAATCCAGTAGATGGCACAGAAAATATGAGAAGAGAAATTAATTACGAAAGGGAGCCACTAATAATTAATTTAAAATAAAGAATATTAAAATATAAGACAAAAATATATTGCTTTTATGGAATTAATGAAAATGAAAAAATATAGAACAGAAATCAAATATATTCTAGTAATGAAGTAGAAAATGGGATAAGTTAAAAATAAATATAATTAATAATATTGAAAGAAAAGATAAAATATAAATTCAGAAGAATGGCAAAAGTAATATTATTAATAAAGTTTTGTAAAAGAAGAAATAAAATATAACTTATAAGAGTAAAATAAAATCATATTAATATAAATTGTAAAGGGAGAACAAAAATGGCAACAACAAAAGTAAAAGGAATAATTTTATCAGAAAATAATATGGGCGATTACGATAAAATGCTTACAATATTAACTCCAAACTTTGGTAAAATTTCGTGTGCAGCAAAAGGTGCTAGAAGGCCTAAAAGTGCTTTACTTGCTGGTACACAACTCTTTTGCTTTGGAGAATATTTGATGTATAAAGGAACAAGTACATATCATATAAATTCGTGTGAAACAATAGAAATGTTTTATAATATAAGGACAGATTTAGATAAATTAAAATATGCAATTCATTTAAATAAAATAGTACAAGATATAACAGAAGAAAATGAGAATTGCTATAATATTTTGCAATTATACTTAAATGCTTTATATACTATTTCTGAAACAAACAAAGATATGGATTTAGTAGTAAGTATATTTAAGTTAAGAATTTTATGCATATTAGGTTTTACTCCTAGAATTATGTCATGTGTAAATTGCAAAGATAAAGAAAAACTACAATATTTTAGTATAAGAGATAATGGACTTAAATGTGAAGCATGTAGCAAACAAGATAAATCAGCATTATATATGTCAGAGAGTACATTAAATGCAATAAAATATACAATAACAGCTCCAGCGAAGAAATTATTTTTATTTAACTTAAAAAATGAAGCACTAGAAGAATTTAAATTAATAACGAAAATATATTTTAATGAAAAATTGGAAAAAGAATATAAATTGGAGGAAATATTTTAAAATAATTAATATAACTCGAACTTATGAAAAATGATAAGTTCGAGTTATTCATTTT
>CAJMRU010000230.1 GCA_905215845.1 uncultured bacterium | reverse complement strand
TTTTTATTCTTAATTCGGTCTCATATAAAGGTATTTCTTTTAATGGTGTAGATATATATATACCATAATCACTATTAAAATCTAATTCCATTGGATATTCTATCGATATAGGTACAAGTAATGGTCTCTTGTTTATTATTCTAGTAAATTAAAAAAGTAAATTCTATTCAATTAAGAGTAAATAGAATTTAATTGTATTTTAATAGTTATTGTAAGATTAAAGGAAAGTTTGTATAATATAAATATAGGTGTTTCTTGAGAAAGAAGGTTTCTATGAATTTTAATGGTAAACATCTTTCTTTAGAAGATAGAAAAATTATTGAACAAAACATTTGCAAAGGTTTAAGAAAATTTGAAACTGCTAAAGAACTTAATAAAAGTCAATCTACAATAGGAAAAGAAATTAAAAAGTACAGAAAATGTAAATATTCTCTAGCAGACACTCCTCCTTGGAATTGTAAATTTTTTAAAGACTGTATGGTTTGCACTAGTAAATGTATTCATTTTGAAGAAACTCCTTGTAATAGAAGGGATAGATTTGTTGGTGCATGTAATTGTTGTCCTAATATTAAAAAATGTAGAAAAACTAAATATTTCTACTATGCCAATGTCGCTCAAAAAAATTATGAATATACTTTAAAAGACTCTAGAGAAGGTGTTAATTTAAACACTACTGAGCTTTACGAATTAGCACACATAATTTGCCCTTTAATTAAACAAGGTCAGTCTATTTACACAATTTTACAAAATCATAAAGAAATTACTCAATGTGAAAAAACAATTTATACATACATAGAAATGGAACTATTTAAAGATTGGGGTGTTACTAACCTTGATTTACGCAGAAAGGTTACTAGAAAACTAAAAAAGAAAAAGCTAAAGAAAAGAGCAGAACCTGCTGACTATACTGGAAGAAAGTATGAAGATTATTTGGAATTTGTTAAAAACAATCCTTGCTCTCCAACAACTGAAATGGATACTGTATACAATCATCAAGAAGGACCATATATTCAAACTTTTATCTTTGAAAATACTGGACTTATGATAGGTCTTCTAAAACAACATAAGACTGCAGAAGAAATGTCCAATTCTCTAAATTACTTTCAAAATATTTTATCTGATGAAATGTTTAAAAAATTATTTGGACTATTATTAACGGATAGAGGTTCTGAATTTGCTAAACCAAATCTCTTTGAGATAAACCATGAAACTGGTGAAATCAGAACTAATATTTTCTATTGTGATGCTCAGATGGCAAGTCAAAAGCCTCATGTTGAAAACAATCACATTTTTATTCGTGATATTATTCAAAAGAAAAAAAGCATGAAAAATCTTACTCAGGACAAGCTTGATTTGATGTTTTCTCATATTAATTCTGTACCTAGAAAATCATTAGGTGGTAAAACTCCTTATGAAGCATTTGAATTTTTCTATGGTAAAGAAACATTAGATAAATTGCATATACAAAAGATAGAAAAAGACAAGGTTACGTTACAACCTTATCTTCTTAAATAATTAAACTTTAATCAAAAACAAGAAACACCTATGGATAACTTAATATGCCTCTGTTGAGAGCACAACTCAAGTGAATAGAAATTAATCTTACACGAAAAAAAATTAGTTTAAATTCACTCGCTTAAAATCGTCCTTTTTTCTTGTTTATATTTTCATTTTACACAAAAATTAAAGAAAAAGCAATCCTTTTTACTTAATAAAATCCTTCAAAATGGCTTTTAATCAGTAACTAGAATTTACTTTTTCTAATTATATTTTACTTTTTCAATTCACCTGTTTATTATTCTAGGTTTTAATACTCCTTTAAATATCTGATTTGTATCTATATTTGGATCTAAAATTTTATCAGCAACTTTATCACACCAATTAATCCAAAAATCGATTGTTTCTACCCACTTTGCCCAGATTGTTCCCTTATACGAACATCCTATACTCATTCTTCCATTTCCTTCATATCCTGTACCAAACAAATTAGACTTTGTACAATTTCCTTTTTGTGCTTCTGATATTCCTTCTGCTATATCCACACCCGCAAACATTTTATATCTTATTGGTCCATTAATGGCAGTATTCAATCCTACTGTCGCTAACATTAATCTCTTAATCCCAAATAAACATTTAAAAATATCTTCTCCCTTTATTCTAGTTGCTTTTTTAAATAATTGTTCCATTAATCTATTACATATACCTTTATTAGTTGAATTTATAAATGCTACTCTTTTACTTTTATTCCAATATACTATGTGTAAGTCCCAACAGATATCATTTATACCTTTATTATTGGTCCATTTAACACTTTCTTCCTTCATTTCAATAATTATTAAAACATTTTTTTCCTTATTAACTGATATTCTACACTTTTGTTCATCAAATACATTTATCCAATTTTCATAATTCCATTCATCTCCATCCACCTTATATGGGATCATACTAACTTTAGGGATAATTTGATTAAGATTGATATCATTTATTTCAGATTTGTCAAACCCTTCAATAAAATCTTGTAAAGTCG
>CAJMRU010000229.1 GCA_905215845.1 uncultured bacterium | reverse complement strand
AGGCTTTTTATCTCTAAAATGATAAATTATTATAAATGGTAATAATAATATTGTAAAATACTTTATTGCTGTAGCTAATGCTAGAAATGTTATACTTGCTAATATATTTTTCTTTTTTATCAAGAAATATATTAATGCTAAAACAAAAGTTATTATATACATATCATTATGTACATTTGCTATTCCCTCTAATAATATAAATGGATTTAATCCATATAATAATACAAATATTTTTTTCTTAGTTAACTTGTAAATTATATAGCAATTTAATATATGAGCTAATACTGCTAAAATTTTAAATAGTAATAGTCCTATATCTATATTTCCAAAGCTCATTCCTGCAACTATTTTGCATATTAATGTCCATATTGGTCCATATACTACTGTTGTATCTGACCATGGATTTGAATATCCTGCTGCTAATGTTGTGTCATTTTCTAAATATTTTTCATTATCTTCGTTTTCTACAAATTCTGTTATTGTTGTATAATATGGATTTTGTCCATATCTGGAGTCTAATCTTCCTATTCCTAGATAATAAAAAATGTCTGAGCTTATAAAAGGAATTATAAATATACATATTGTAGCTGAAATTGCAATAAATATATATACTTGCTTTATATTTTTAAAAATTTTGTCCCTATTTTTCAAGATTAATACATATAATGTTGTTATTATTGCAAGTATAATTATATATATTAATGTTTGCTCAATTTTATCTGTATCATTAAATAGTATTGTAAAATATTTATCAAAATTTAGTATTGTTTTATTTTGTATTAAATATATTATTGATGGTATTGTTGATATTATTAACAATATTATAAAGATTGGTTTTATTATTTTGACCCAATTTTTCTGTTTCATTTGTTTCTCCTTAGTTTTTCAAATCGCTTTTTATTTGTTTACTATATCTATCTTCCTCCGAAAACACACACCCACAATATTTCTGCATATATAATCCTAATTCTCTAGCCTTTGCTTGTCCTTGTCTAAATCCTATTTTGAAATCTCTATAAAGAAATTCTATTCCATATTTTTCTGCCATTTGTTTTCCAGTTTCAACTATTGCTTCTTGATTTTGATATGGACTTACTAATAAAGTTGTTGATATATGTGTATAACCATTTTCTTTTGCGTATTTTGCAGTTTGTTCTAATCGTACTGGATAACAATAGTTTTTGCATCTATTATTTAAGTCTCCTAATACATTTTTACAAAAGTCTCTTAGCCCATAATTTTCTTCAAATATTGCTTTCACTTCTATATTTTTTGTATATTCTTTTAATGTATCCCTTCTCATTTTATATTCCATATATGGATGAATATTTGGATTAAACCAATATACAGTCGGTTCTATTCCCTCTTCTCTCAAAGAATCTATGCAATATACACTACATGGCGCACAACAAGTATGTAATAATAATTTCATTTTTCCGACTCCTTCACTCTACTTAAATCTAAATAACATTTATAATATTTGTAAAGTAAATATTTTCTTTTTATAATCTATTGATAAATATCTACTACAAGATGTATTCATTTATAATCTATATTTTACTCACTATATTCATATCCCAAATGTTTATATGCAGGAGGTAAAATCATTCTTCCTCTTAAAGTTCTTGCAATAAATCCTATTTGTATTAAATATGGCTCATACACATCTTCTATTGTATCTACTTCTTCTCCTACAGTTGCTGCTAATGCTTCTATTCCTACTGGTCTTCCATTATATTGAACTATCATTGTTTCTAATAATTTTCTATCTATTTCATCAAGCCCCAATTCATCTATTTCTAGTTTATTTAGTGCCAATTTTGTTATTTTTATTGTTATATCACCATCTCCTAGGACTGCTGCATAGTCTCTTACTCTTTTTAATAGTCTATTTGCAATTCTTGGAGTCCCTCTTGATCTTCTTGCAATTTCTGTTGCTGCTTTTTCTTCAATTTCTACTTCTAATATTCCTGCTGACCTTTTAACTATCTTTGTTAAGTCTTCTACTGAGTATAACTCTAATCTATGTACAATTCCAAATCTATCTCTCAATGGTGTTGTAAGTGACCCTGCTTTTGTTGTTGCTCCTATTAATGTGAATTTTGGTAAGTCTAATCTTATTGATCTTGCACTTGGTCCTTTTCCTATTATTATATCTAATGTATAGTCTTCTAGTGCAGGATATAAAATTTCTTCAACACTTTTACTTAATCTGTGAATTTCATCAATAAATAGAACATCAAATTCTGATAAATTTGTTAGTAGTGCTGCTAAGTCTCCTGGCTTTTCTATTGCTGGTCCTGATGTTATTTTTATATTTGAGTTCATTTCATTTGAGATAATATTAGAAAGTGTTGTTTTTCCTAAACCTGGTGGTCCATATAGAAGAACATGGTCTAGCGGCTCTCCTCTTTTTTTAGCAGCCTGAATATATATTTTCATATTTTCTTTTATCTTATCTTGCCCAATGTATTCATCTAATGTCTTTGGTCTTAAAGAGTTTTCTAATCTTTCCTCTCCATTATTTTCTAATTCTGGA
>CAJMRU010000228.1 GCA_905215845.1 uncultured bacterium | reverse complement strand
AATAATTGAACGGTTTTTATTTTGTTTTATATCTTTCTTAACAATTTAAGTATTTATTTTTAATACTTTTTCTTAAATACAAATTTAATATTTTATATTTTAACTCCTTTTTAGTTCGAACTTTACTTTTTTAATTATTTTAATGTAACATTATAGTTTATTTTTGTTAATTTTATATTTCCTATATTAAATTTTTAACTTGTTCAAACATTATTATTTTTTATTCTTGTAGATTCTCAGCATATTTATTATTAACTATTTTTTCAAATGGTACTTTTTTTGTTAATTCTCCTGCTTGTGTCATTACTTCTTGTAATCTTTCAAAACTTTCTTCTTTTAGTTCAGGAGTTTCATTCCAAGCTTCAATATCTTTGTATGTTTGAACTGCACTTTCTAGCATTTCTACACTTGTATCTGGAAAGAAACTTTGTATTACTTCTGCTATTTCTTTAGCTGTATGTTCTTTTACCCATTTTTGGCCTTCATATATTGCTTCTGTAAATTTTTTTATTATTTCTTCATTTTTTTCTATATAACTCTTCTTTGCAAAATATGCCGTGTATGGTATATCTCCTGCAGCTTCTCCTACTGATGCTACTATATACCCTTTTCCTTCTTTTTCTGTCATTGAAGCAGTTGGCTCAAATAATGTTACATAGTCTGCATTTCCCGCTGCAAATGCACCTGCCATTAAATCAAATTTAATACTATCGTCTAATATTACATCTGTTTCTGGGTTTATTCCATTTTTTCTTAATACATATTGTAATGTCATAAATGGTACTCCACCTTTTCTTCCTGGAATAATTGTTTTTCCTTTTACATCTTCCCAAGAAAATTCATCTGTTTTATTTCTAGCTACTAAAAGTGAACCATCTTTTTTTGTCATTTGTGCAAATACTTGTGTATAGTCTTCTTTTCCTTCATTATATACATATATTGATGCTTCTGGTCCGTGCAAATCCTATATCACTTTGATTTGATAATACTGATGTCATTACTGCATCTGCTCCTTGCCCTGTTGTTAAATCTATTTCTATTCCTTTTTCTTTGAAAAATCCTTTATTAATCGCTACATATTGTGGTGCATAAAATACTGAACGAGTTACTTCACTCACCTTTACTTCTGTTAATCCCTCTTTGTTATTATTACTTTTTTTCTTGAAGGTAAAAACTCCTAAAATTAATACTAATAATAAAATTATTATCATTATTACATATGTTCTCTTTTTCATTTTCTTCCTCCTTTTTTAGTATATTTTATGTTTATCTCTTTAAATTGTGTACGAATTTATTATATCTATGTTATTTTGATTTTTTATGCTATTTAGTCTCAAATTTTATCCCTATTACTTAAGTAAAACATCTTTATTAAACTACTTTTATCTAATAAAGATGCTTCAATTCATTTTAAATATTTAATTTTTATTTTTTTACTTAAATTTTCTTGATTTTAGTATTGCTTTTTCTAACATTAATACTGCTAAATACATTAATCCAGCAACTACTCCTAATATGATTACACTTGCCATTACTAAATCTAGCTTAAATACTTGACCTCCATATACAATTAAGTATCCAAGTCCTGCTTTTGATACTAAAAATTCTCCAGAAATTACTCCTACTAGAGAAAGACCTATGTTCACTTTTAAAGAATTTATAAATGTAGAAATATTTGCAGGTAAGACTATTTTAGTTAATATCTGAAACTTACTTGCATTATATGTTTCTGCCATCTTTATTAAATCTTTGTCTGTTTTTATAAATCCATTTAAATTTTCTAATATTGTTACTATTAATGAAATTGCAATAGCCATTACTATTATCGCTGGTGTTCCTGCACCTACCCATATTATTATTATTGGTCCGAAGTGCTACTTTTGGTAAACTATTTAACACTACCAAATATGGTTCTAATACATCTGCTAAAAATTTTGACCACCATAGTGCTATTGCTATTATTGTTCCTAATACTGTTCCTAGTAAAAATCCTACTATTGTTTCATATGTTGTTACTCCTATATGTTTTAGTAAGTCATTTGACCCTAGATTCATAAATGTTTCGAATATTCTACTTGGCTTACTTGTTATAAAACTATCTATTACATTTAAGTTCGCAAGTATTTCCCATATCCCTAAAAATGCTATTAATATTGCTATTTGTGTTAGAAATATTACTACTTTTCTTTTTTTATTTTTCTTTAAATATTGTTTTCTTTCTTTTGATATTATTAAATTATTCATCTACACCAAGCTCCTTCCATAAAGTATTAAAATATTTGCTAAATTTAGGATTCTCTCGGCAATTTATTGGATTTCTATTTTCCATTTCAAAATCTATTTTGTGTATATCTTTTACTGTACCTGGTCTTTTGCTTAGAACTAACACTCTATCTGCCATACTTATTGCTTCTGATATATCATGAGTTACCATTAATGTGGTTATTTTTTCTTTTCTTAATATGTTGTATATGTCATTTGTTACCATTATTCTAGTCTGATAATCTAAAGCAGAAAAAGCTTCATCAAGAAGTAATATT
>CAJMRU010000227.1 GCA_905215845.1 uncultured bacterium | reverse complement strand
AATCCGACTTTGAAATCATGGCGCCAGTCGGTTCGTACGAATCTTTAACGGCCGCAATACAAGGTGGTGCTGATTCTATTTATTTCGGTATAGAAGGGCTAAATATGAGAGCTCGCTCCTCCAATAATTTCACAATAGAAGACTTGCATCAAATAGCTCAAATATGCCTTGAAAACAACATGAAAAGTTATCTCACCGTCAATACAGTCATATATGATAATGACTTAGAGCTTATGAGACACATCATCAATGCGGCTAAGGAAGCTCATATTTCAGCCATTATTGCCAGTGACGTAGCTGCCATGGCATATGCTTGCAGTATAGGAGTAGAAGTCCACCTCTCTACACAATTAAATATTTCAAATGCCGAATCATTAAAATTCTACGCTCAATTTGCTGATGTCGTCGTTTTAGCCAGAGAACTAAACCTCGAACAAGTAGCTCATATATACAAATGCATTTGTAATGAACAAATCAAAGGACCCAAAGGCGAACTTATCCGTATCGAAATGTTCTGTCATGGAGCTCTATGTATGGCCGTCTCCGGTAAATGTTATTTAAGTTTACACGAGGCCAATGCTTCTGCAAATCGGGGAGCTTGTGTTCAAATCTGCCGTAGAGCTTATAACGTAAAAGACCGTGATACTGAAGTTGAATTAGACATTGAAAACGAGTATATCATGTCTCCAAAAGATTTAAAGACAATTCACTTTCTAAATAAAATGATGGATGCTGGTGTCAGGGTTTTCAAGATAGAAGGTCGTGCTCGCGGAGCCGAATATGTACGTACTGTTACCGAATGCTATAAAGAAGCTATTGAATGTTATCTTTCCGGGAACTTTTCTGATGAACATATAAAAGATTGGAATAAACGTCTTTCTACAGTTTTCAACCGAGGTTTTTGGAATGGATATTATCTAGGTCAAAGACTCGGTGAATGGAGTAAAAATTACGGTTCTGGAAAAGTAAAAAATACAACTCTTGATACGGAAATTTTACCTACAATCAATCCTCATAATATCAAAACTAATATAATCAATACTGATTCTATCAATCTTCAAAGTAATGAAGAATATATTTCATTAAATGAAGTAAAAGAAAAATGCAAACTAAATGAGTTTACAAAAGAAGAACAAAATATATTAGAAGATGTAATTGAAAGATTGTATTATGCTAATGATTTAAAGGTGGGTAGTGTAGTAATTACTAATTCAAAGATATTATCAAAATTACATTTAATAAATAAAAATAATTTAATTCAATTATTAGATATTGCTAAAAATAGTAGTAACATTAAGAATATAACTAATTACTTAATGATTTGTTTATATAATAATTTAGGACATAGCAATATGAGAAACAATAATAAAACTGCTATTTCTACTCGTAAATATGAAAGAAAATATCCAGATGGATTTTTCGATAGTTTATATGCTAACTTTACTGGCGAAAATGCAGTAGCAACTTCATAGAAATTTGCTCTTATATGAAGTTGCAAAGGTATGCTTTATAGTGCAACTTCACTTGATTCAAAATAGCTTGTCTATTTTGAGTCAAGTCTAAAAAATACTTTAGTTATTTTTAGGAAAGGGTGCAGGATCTCCTGCCACACAGATAAATTTTGAAAAAACTTGTCTAGTGTGTTAAACAAGAAAATCTTATCTCGTAAATTTGAGAAGGAGCAAGAAAAAATATATGAGCTATGCCATAATTAGAAATGAAAAATTGACAAGGGCAAAGGCTATGGGAGCATATAAGCATAATGAAAGAAAAACAAAAAATCATTCAAATAAAAATATAGATAGCAGTAAAACAGAACTAAATTATTATTTAAAGAAAAATGGATTAAGTTATATAAAAGAGTTTGATAGAATAAAGGAAAAATACGATTTAATAAAACAATTATATAACGAAAATCTATCACTTCACAAAGAATTATCAAAACAAACTACAATTATAGATAAGGCTGAAAAATTTGAAAAAGAGCAAGTAAATTTGTTAAGTTCAAATATGGAATTAAAAAACAAATGTAGAAAGTTAGAATTAGATTTTTCAAATAAAGAGAAAGAATTAAAATATAAATATGAACATGAAACTTATAAAGTAGACTATCAATATCAAAAAATTATAAGTAAATTAGAAAAGGAAAATAATTATTTAAAGAAAGTTATTGAGAAATTTAAAGTTATGGCTCAAAAGTTTATTTCTTGGGTATGTCATAAATTCTCATATTCTTCTGAGGATGCTCTTATAAGAAATTTTGAGAAAGAAACATATACTGACTTTGATATTAATATTAATCATAAAACAAACAATTTTGAAAAAGAAAAAGACAACGAAATAGAACTTAATTAAATATAAAATTTAAATTGAAGATAACAATAAAAAAAGTCAAGGTAAAAATTTATATCTTGACTTTCTTCAATTTATTTCTTTTCCCAAAAATATCTTATACCTTTTAAAGATAAAGTTGATAAAGCAAAACCAATTACTGGTACTAGTGAACTTAAAAATATATTATCTGTATTTTTTATAATATAAGAA
>CAJMRU010000226.1 GCA_905215845.1 uncultured bacterium | reverse complement strand
TATTAAAATATACTTTATAGGAATAAAAGACTAAATAATGAAATTAAAAAAGTTTGTTAATCATTAATATTAAATAGTTAGCAGGATTTGAATTCCAGATTTAACAATGATAGGAAATCATACTAATTGACAAAAGCAAATAAAAAGACTAAAATAAATATGGTAGGAGGGGATTTTATGTTAAAAATATATAACACAGACATAGAAACAAATAGAATAGAAGAAATAAAAGAATTTAAAAAAGGAAGTTGGATAAGTCTTGTAAACCCCTCAGAGGCAGAAATAAGAAAAGTATGTGAAAATGTAAATATTCAAGAAGACTTTATAAGAGATGCATTAGACTACGAAGAAAAAGCTAGAATTGATGCAGAAGAAGATGACGGAACATTATTATTTGTAATAGATGTACCAATAATAGAAAAAAATGAAGAAAATGATGTATATACAACAATGCCATTAGGAATGATTGTAGTAAGAGATGACTTTTTTATAACAGTATCATTAAAGAAAAATAAAATAATAGAAGATTTTGAAAAAAGAAAAATAAAAAACTTTCAAACTTATAAAAAAACAAGATTCATATTCCAAATATTTTACTTAAACTCATCATATTTTTTGAATTACCTAAAACAAATAAACAAAGAAACAGAAATAGCAGAATATATATTAAAAAATTCAATGAAAAATAAAGAACTATTAAAATTATTAAGTTTGGAAAAAGGTTTAGTTTATTTTACAACTTCACTAAAATCAAATGAAATTGTCATGGAAAAAACCATGAGAGGAAAAATAATAAAATTATATGATGATGATGAAGATATATTAGAAGATGCTATCATAGAAAACCGACAAGCGATAGAAATGTCACAAATATATAGCAATATCTTAAATGGAACAATGGACGCATATGCTTCAATTATTTCAAATAACCTAAATGGAGTAATGAAATTTCTAACATCAATAACAATAGTACTAGCAATACCAACAATGATATCAAGCTTTTGGGGAATGAATGTAAATTTACCATTTCAAAATAGTCCAATAGGATTTCCTATAATGATAGTAATTGCGATAATAACAACATTGGCAGTAACTTGGTGGTTAAAAAGAAGAGATATGCTTAATTAGAATTTAATAAAGGCAATAAGAGAAGGGACTGTACCAGAAATATTTTATATATTCTAAGACAGTCCCTTTTGAAGAACTAATAATAAAGTACTTCAGGAATTCGATTTAATTCAGAAGTTAGAAAATTAAACATAATATCACCAATAGAAGTATCAATTCCTTGTTTATACAAAGAAACAGTTTTATTAATATCTAATAATTTCATCTTTTTATCATTTAAAGCATTATTTTCATACATATAAATAGGAACATAATCAACTTTATCTATACTAATATTGCCAGTAGTATGTTTGGTAATAGTTAAAGTCAAAATTATAGATGTTCTTGTATCTTTTAAATTTTGGTCACTTATGAAATTACCTAAAGAATAAATTATAAAGCCATCTTTAGAAGAACCATCTTCCAAAGTTACAGTTCTTTTCTCTATTTTTTGTAATACATGAGGATGAGAACCGAAGATTATATCAACACCATTTTTAAATAGAAAATCAGAAAGTTCAGTTTGAGTAGTATTTATTGATGTAGTATATTCATTCCCCCAATTCATATAAGCAATTATAATATCAGCATTTTGAGATTTTGCTTTATCAATTTGTTTTTTAATTAAATCTTTATTAGAAGTATTAACACAAAATCCTTTATCTGAAGGAATAGCTAGATTTGTTGTATTACAAGTATAATTAACAAAAGCCAACTTAATACCTTTAACATATTTTATTAAAACATTATCCTGTTCATCTTGAGTTTTATTAGTTCCGACATGAGAAATATCAGCACTATCAAGTACATCTAAAGTTCTAGACAAACCTTCAAAACCATAATCCAAGGAATGGCTATTAGCAGTGGCAATAACATCTAATCCTAATTTCTTTAAGTTATACGCCAAATTATCTGGAGTATTAAAGCGAGGATAATTACTATAGCCTTTATCTTCGCCAGCAAAAGAAGTTTCTAAATTGGCAATAGCTATATTAGAATTTTGAATATAATAACTAATATCATCAAAAACATAAGAAAAATTATATGAATCAGTAGAATTGTTATAAGCATCTAAATATTGTGTGTTATGACACATAATATCTCCTAAAGCAGTTAATGTAAATGTAGTATCAGTAGGCTTTATATTCGAATTATTATCAGAAGATATATTTTCAGAACTATTTGTAGCATTAAATTCTTTATTTGCAGTATTTACTATTTTCTTATAATCTAGCCAATTTTTTGTTATATTAAAAATAACGACAATTAAAAAAGTAATAGACAAAACAATTATTAATTTAACTAAAACCGTTGTCAATTTTTTTGTATCATCAATATTAATAAAATTTCTTCTATTTCTATTAGACCTATTATTTCTTCTCAAACAAACCACCCCATTAATTTAATATAAATTATCATAAAAATCCAAAAAATTCAAC
>CAJMRU010000225.1 GCA_905215845.1 uncultured bacterium | reverse complement strand
AGCTTTAGATGTAATACAAAATACTATACTAAAAGCACTAGATAACCTTGAAAAATTAAGAGAAGAAAAATATCTTGAAACTTGGATATATAGAATAGCAATAAATGAAAGTTTAAAATATCTAAAAAAGCAAAAGAAAGAACCAATATTTAATATTCAAGATTATGAGATTTCTTCAGAAGAATTCGAGAATAAAGACATAACAGATATAATGGACTTATATAAGGCAATCGATAGCCTAAAACCCAGATTAAAAACTGTTATTATTTTGAGGTTTTTTGAAGACAAAAGTTTAGCTGAAATTTCTAAAATTACAAATTCTAATCTAAGTACAGTAAAAACAAGGCTATATAAGGCTTTAAAAGAATTAAAAATAAAAATAAGAAAGGACGAATTATAATGAATTTTAAGAAAGCTAAAAATTTTTATAAATCGACTAAAATACCAAAAGATTTAAATCAGCAGGTAAGCAATATAATTAATGAGTATGAAATAAAGAAAGAAAATAATAATCAAAATATATTGGAGAAAATAAATAAAAAATTATTAACAAAACAAAGTAAAATTATATTATCAAGTGCAATGTCATTTTGTTTTCTATTCGTAATATTACTAAATACAAATGTTACATTTGCTAAAACGGCTAAAAACATACCTATAATAGGAAAAGTAGCTGAAATTTTAACTTGGGCAGACTATCATGATGAAACAGAAAATTCGCAAAGAGATATTAAAATACCAGAAGTAACACAATTAGATAATCCAATTATGCAAAATAAAATAAATAATAAAATTGCACAAAAAATTATTGAATTATTAAATGAAACAGAAAAATCTGCAGACCAAATAGCAGAAGAAATTGGAAAAAACAATCTTAGTGGATCGATATATGGAAAATACCATATAAGAATCGATTATGAAGTAAAACACAATAAAGATAATATATTATCATTTATTTTAATCAAGGAAGAAGGACTAAATACAAGTAGCAAAGATATATATACTTATAATTATAATCTAGAAACAGAAAATTAAATTAGAAGATATATTAGGAAATGATTATAAAAAAATTGTAGACAAACAAATTTACAAACAAATTGAAGAACAAGAGAAAAGTGATGAAAACATAAGATACTTCCACCCAGATGATGAATATATAAGAGGAGAAGATAATTATTTCCATGGAATATCTGAAAATCAGTCATTTTATATAAACAAAGAAGGAAATCCAGTAATTATCTTTGATAAATATTCAATTGCAGCTGGATATATGGGAACCCCAGAATTTGAAATATTAAAATAGAAAAGAGATATACTATGAACGGAGCAAAAAACATAAAAAAGATAAACAAGAAAAAAATTATTTTTGTATTAATAATTGTAATATTAATAACAGTATCCATAAAATCAATTTGTTATTTTATGGAGAAGCCACAAGTTAATTTGATTGGAGATAGTAATGTTTCATTAACGCTTGGAAGTGAATATAAAGAATTAGGAGCAAATGCAACAGTACACAAAAAACAAATAAATAATAAAATTCAAGTAAAAGGCGAAGTAGATACATCAAAAGTTGGAAAATATAGTATAGACTATTGCATAAATAATAAGGCATATGCAACTAGAAATATAGAAGTAAAAGATAATATTGCACCAAGCTTAGAACTTAAAGGAAATAAAATCATCAATCTAAAAGAAAATACAGAATATGAAGAAATGGGATATGTAGCAGAAGATAATTATGATGGAGATATTACAAATAAGGTTATAACTCAAAAAGAAGATATAAATGAGGACGAATATAAAATAACATATAAAGTAAAAGACTCTTCTGGAAACGAAACAAAAAATGAGAGAATATTAATAAAAAATAAATCTCAGCAAAATGAAAATGTGATTTATTTAACTTTTGATGATGGACCAAGCCTAGACATTACTCCACTTATTTTAGATATTTTAAAAGAAGAAAATGTAAAAGCTACATTTTTTATATTAGATTATAACAATAAAAAAGAAGAATTAGTAAAAAGAGAAGCAAAAGAAGGACATTCAATAGGACTTCATGGAGTATCACATAATTATAAAGAAATATATGCATCATTAGAAAATGGATTAAATAATTTTATTAACTTAAATAAAAAAGTAAAAGAAAGCACAGGAATAGATACAAAATTAATTAGATTTCCAGGAGGAAGTTCTAACACAGTTAGTAAATTTAATCCAGGGATAATGACAAATTTAGCAGTGAATTTACTAGAAAAAGGATATAAATACTATGATTGGAATGTGGCCTCAGGAGATTCAGGAGATGTAAAAACTAAAGAAGCTGTTTATAACAATGTAACTAAGGGAATAAGGAAAAATAGAAATAATATAGTTTTAATGCATGACTTTTCTGGAAATACTAAAACATTAAATGCATTAAGAGACATTATTAAATATGGAAAAGCTAATGGATATACCTTTGAAAGAATCACTGAAAGCACACCAATGATTACTCAAAAAATTGCAAACTAATAAGATTCATGTAAATACACTGCTAAATTTGTCATTAT
>CAJMRU010000224.1 GCA_905215845.1 uncultured bacterium | reverse complement strand
AAGATGAACAAAAACATAAAGGAAAAATAAAATTAATAAAAGAAAAGAAAAATAATGAAGTTGGAAATATTGAAGAAGTAATTGATATGATGACAGTCGAGTTAAAAGAAAAATTAAGTGAAGTATCAACACAAAAAAATCAAATAGAAACAATACTTTTACATATGACAGATGGAATAATTGCTTTCAATATGGAAGGAGAAATAATTTTAATAAATCCAGCAGCAAAGAAATTTTTAAGTATAAGACCTGAAGATATTACCTTTGAAGATATATTTAAAAAGTTTAATTTAGGAATAAATATGGAAAAAATTATTTACTTGGAAAATTGGACTTCAACAGAACAAAGAATACAAGTAGAGGACAAGTTTGTGAATGTATTTTTTGCACCATTTAAAAATGAAGAAGATAGACCAAATGGAGTAATAGCAGTAATTCAAGATATTACAGAACATGTAAAACTAGATAATATGCAAAAAGAATTTGTGGCAGATGTATCACATGAATTGAAAACACCAATAACTTCAATAATGGGATATGCAGATACATTATTAGAAGCAGATTATGATAAAGAAACAAGAGATAAATTCTTAACTGTCATAGCATCAGAAGCAAGAAGAATGGCAAGACTAGTTACAGACCTATTGACTTTATCAAGGTATGATAGTAATAAAAAGAAAACAAAAAAAGAACAATTTGATTTAGGTGAACTAGTAAAAAGATGTCAAGATAAATTAGGAATAGAAATAAAAAAGAAAAATCACATAGTAAATTGTTTTGTAACAGCAGATGTACCACCTGTATATGCAGACAAAGATGATATAGAAAGAGTTGTTTTAAATATTTTATCAAATAGTATAAAATATACACCAGAAAATGGAGAAATAAAAATATATGTAGGATTTGTATATAATGATGCATATATAAAAATATTTGATAATGGAATAGGGATACCAGAAAAAGATTTAAGTAGGATTTTTGAAAGATTTTATAGAGTAGATAAAGCTCGTACAAGAGAAATGGGAGGAACTGGACTAGGATTATCAATAGCAAAAGAAATTTTAGATAAAAATGGTGGAAGTATAGATATAAAAAGTGTTGTTGGACAAGGTACAGAAGTGGTAATAAGGATTCCAACAAAGTCATAAATTCGTGATTTCTGGGTTGGAGACAAAAATCATTTGTCTCTAATCCAGAAATCACATTGTTGTTGTATAGTTACGATTTTGAGGTTAGAAAAAAGCTAATTTTGGAGTCGTGATTTTATTTCCAATTATGAAATTACAATATTAAAGTATTTATCAATCTAAAATATGATTGAATTTGACCATAAAAAATGTTGGATTTTAGTTGAAAAAACTGAGCTTATAATGTATAATAAAATAGTTAAAAATATGTGAAGGAGAGATTAATTTGAATCCAAAGATAAAAGAAGCACTAGAATGGGTGTATTGTATAATAATTGCTATAGTATTAGCATTACTATTTAGATATTTTATAGGAACTCCAACAATAGTAAAACAAGTATCAATGTATCCTACATTAGTACAAGACCAGAGGTTATGGTTAAATCGATGGGGAAGAACTACAAAAACTTTACCTGAAAGAGGAGATATAATCACTTTTGAAGCACCAAGTAAAAAGATATATGCAGAATCTGAAGTAGACCAAAGTAATCCAATAGCCAAATATGAAAATGAACCAACAAATATACTTGGAAAATTTACTAAATATGTTTTAGAAATAGGAAAAGAAAGTTATATAAAAAGAGTTATAGCACTTCCAGGAGAGCATGTTCAAATAAAAGATGGAAAAGTTTATATAAATGATAAAGAACTTGAAGAAAAATATTTACAAGATGGAATTGTAACAGATGTAGTAGGAGCAGGTTTTACAGACTTCATAGTACCTGAAAATTGTGTTTTTGCTATGGGAGATAATAGAAGTCATAGTACAGATTGTAGAGCTTTTGGATGTATTCCACTAGAAAAAATAGAAAGTAAAGTTGCAATAAGAATATGGCCACTTAATGTTTGGGGAAAAGTAGATAAGGAGTAAAGATGTTTGATAAAATTATTGGTAATGATGAAATAAAAGAAACGTTATATAAATCAGTAAAAGACAAAAAAACATCACATAGTTATTTATTTGTAGGAATTGAAGGCATTGGGAAAAAGGAAATAGCAAAAGAATTTGCAAAAATGTTATTATGTATTAGTGATAATAAATATTGTAATACTTGTAAATCATGCATAGAATTTGACTCAAATAATAATCCGGATTTTTTATATATTGAGCCTGATGGAAATAGTGTAAAAATAGAACAAATAAGATATATACAAAGAAAAATTCAAGAAAAACCAATAATTTCTAATAAGAAAGTTTATATAATAAATGATGCAGATAAAATGACAACAGAAGCCCAAAATTGTCTATTAAAGACTTTAGAAGAGCCACCTGAATATAGCACAATAATATTAATAGGCTCAAATGAAAATATGTTTTTAAGTACAATAAAATCTAGATGTATGATAATTCATTTTTCAAAAATAGAAGACGAAAAA
>CAJMRU010000223.1 GCA_905215845.1 uncultured bacterium | reverse complement strand
AAGCCACATATTAACCTGACAAAGATAAGCCATAAGTTGTGGTCCAGTCATTGGCTGTCAGAAAAAGACACGAGGCTATATAATTAGAGCGAGTAGAAAAGAGTGAAAAATAGTAATCTTACATTTTTTAAGATTTTTAAGCATAAATTATATAAAAATAGTTAAAATTAATTTATATGTTAGTGATTACCAGATAAAATAAGGTGTAAAAGTACACTTTATTTTTTTATCAAAAATTATAGATAAAATGTAAGGAGGTGATGTGGAATGTGAATGAAGAAAAACAACCTTCAAACAAGAAAAAAAGTAGGACTATCACAGGAAGCAGTTGCCGAAAAATTGGGCGTAAGTAGACAAACAATTTCAAAATGGGAAACTGATGAAACAGTACCAGATATTTATCAAGCAAAAAAATTAGCAAAATTATATAATTTATCTTTAAATGAATTAATAGAATTTGATATTAATGTTAAAGAGGTAGAAGAGGTAATAAAAAATACCAATCAAGAAAAAGAATCTAAAATTGAGTGGACAAAAGCTTGGAGCAAGAAATATTCTGTACTTGCAACATATAAAAATATGCTCTTGAAATTAGAAATATGCTTGATAGTTTGAATTTTGAATATGGATATAATAAATTAGATAGTATGTTGATTTTGAAAGATATACTTTATCACGAGTGGAAAGATAATAAATAAGCAACAAAGTTTATGAGTTGAATGATGATTTAAATAGAAATTTTATTCACGAAAAACTACACAAAAATAAAATTGTGTGATATAATGTTAATGACTTTTGGAAATGAATAACATAAAAATGCTATTTAGAAATAATGAAAAAGTTGAAATATAAGGCATAAGCCTTGAAATAAACGAAAATAAGTAAAAGGAGGAATTAATAATGTCAGGACATAGTAAATGGCACAACATACAAGCCAAAAAAGGAAAAGCCGATGCAGCAAGAGGAAAAATATTCACAAAATTAGGAAGAGAACTATTAATAGCAGTAAAAGAAGGTGGACCAGACCCAGCAGGAAATTCAAAATTAAAAAATGTAATAGCTAAATGTAAAGCAGCAAATATGCCAAATGACACAATTAACAATGCAATAAAAAAAGCATCAACAAGTAATGAAAACTATGAAGAAATAGTATATGAAGGATATGGACCAAACGGAGTAGCTGTAATAGTAGAGGCTTCAACTGACAATAAAAATAGAACAGCAGCAGATGTAAGACATGTATTTGATAAAGCAGGAGGAAATTTAGGTACAACAGGATGTGTATCATATATGTTTAACAAAAAAGGAGTAATAATCATAGAAAAAGCTTCAACAGATATGGACGAAGATGAATTAATGATGTTAGCATTAGATGCAGGAGCAGATGATTTCCAAGCATCAGAAGAAATATATGAAATAACAACAGAACCATCAGAATTCACACAAGTAAGAGAAAAATTAGAAGAAACTGGATTAGAATTTTTAGAAGCTGAAATACAAATGTTACCTACAACAACAGTAGCTTTAGATGAAAAAGGTACTGAAAAAATGGAAAGATTAATAGAAAGACTAGAAGAACTAGATGATGTAGCAAATATATATCATAACTGGGAAGAATAATAATCAAAATAGATAAATGACAGTAAGATGCAGTTATTTATCTATTTTTATATAAAGTGGAGGAAAATATAATGCAAAAGAAAAATAGTAAATTACAAGTAGTGATATTAATAATACTAATATGTATATTGATAGCATTAGGAGCATTTTCATATTTGTACTTTTTTACAGATCTATTAAAAAGTCCAAGTGAAGCATTTATAAAATATGCTACTCAAATAGGTAGTAATAAAAATGGATTTATAAGTGATAATCTTCAAGAATACTATAATAAACAAAATTCAAGTCCATACGAAGAAAATGGAAATATGAACTTTAAAGTTTCAATACCTAATTTAGAAGAAGAATTAAAATTAGTACAAAATTTTAATATAGCTACATCAGGAAAAGAAGACAGAACAAATCAAAATATAGAAAAACAAATAAATCTAAATTACTCTAATAATCAAGAATTTCCAGTTACATACATAAGAAATCAAGGCACAGAAGGAATTCAAACAAAGTATGTAGGAAAAAAATTTATTGCAATTAGAGAAGAAAAAAATGAAAATGAGCAACAAGTAAATACAGAAAATAACATTGAAAATGATGTAACACAAAATACCAATAATGAAGAAAGCGAAAATAGCAATAATAATTCAGAACAAGAACAACAAGAAGGTGAGCAACAAGAAAATTCAGAGCAAACAGGTGCAGATGTTACAAAGTTAGCAAAAAAAATAGAAAGTGCAAAAAATAGAAAAATAGAAGCACAAGATATTATAGAAATATATAATAATTATGGAAAAATAATTAAAGAGCAAGTAAAAGAAGACAATTGTATTAAAATATCTGATAATCAAAATACAGCATATAAACTAAAATTAACAGGAGAGCAAACAAGAGATATATTAATACAAATGTTAGAAAAAATAAAACAAGATGATAAAACATTTAGCATAATAAGTGATTACTATAAATTGTTAGGA
>CAJMRU010000222.1 GCA_905215845.1 uncultured bacterium | reverse complement strand
ATCATCATATTATATCTATTATTACTATTTACCATAGTATCATAAACTTAAATTAGGTATATATTAAAACTTAATTTAAAAGGTTAAAATTATTTATTTAATTTTGATAACTATTATTTACAAGGAGGAATACATATATGTGTGGTTTTACTGGTTATGCAAATTTTGTTGATAAAATACATCATTCCAAAGATATTATAAAACAAATGAATTCAAGTTTATCTAAAAGAGGCCCTGATGAAGATGGGTACTACTATTCTGACTATGTTCATCTTGCTCATAAAAGATTAATTGTTATTGACCCAGAAGGTGGAAAACAGCCTATGATTGAACATTATTCATACGGTGATTATATCATTTGTTATAATGGTCAAATATATAATACCAAAGAATTAAAAAATATATTAATTGAAAATGGATTTGAAATAAAAACTCATTCAGATACCGAAATTTTATTAAAATCCTATATTCATTTTGGAAATTCAGTCATTAACTACTTAAATGGAATTTTTGCTTTTGCTATTTTTAATACGAAAAAAGAAGAATTATTTATTGCCCGTGACCATTTTGGTGTAAAACCATTCTTTTATACAATACAAAATAATACTCTTATATTTGCATCAGAAATTAAGGCTATTTTTAAATTTCCTGGTGTTGAAAAAATTATTGACTCACAAGGAATTAGCGAGTTATTTGGTATAGGCCCTAGTCATACTTCTGGCACAACTGTTTTTAAAAATATTTTTGAGCTAAAACCTGCTCATTTTGGTGTATTTAATAAATCTGGCTTACATCTTACTAAGTATTGGAACTTAAAATCTAAAGAGCATACCGATAGCTTAGGAAAAACCTGTGAAAAAATAAAATATCTTTTAAATGATTCTATTACTAGTCAGCTTGTTTCTGATAAGCCTATTTGCACCTTCTTATCTGGTGGATTAGACTCAAGTATAATAACAAAATTTGCTGCTGATTACTATAAAAAAGAAGGATTACCTCCATTAGATACATATTCTATTGACTATATTGACAATGATAAAAACTTTGTAAAAAGCGATTTTCAACCAAATTCAGATAATTACTATATAGACTTAATGACTAAGAATCTTCATACAAAACATCATAAAATTGTAATTGATACACCAGAATTAGCCTCAAGTCTAGAAGATGCTATGATTGCAAGAGATATGCCTGGTATGGCTGATATAGATTCTTCTTTATTATTGTTTTGCAAAAATGTAAAAAATGAAATGACTGTTGCCTTAACTGGTGAATGTGCTGATGAAATCTTTGGAGGATATCCGTGGTTTTTCAGAGAAGATAGTTTAAATAGTGGAACTTTTCCATGGTCAATTGCAATAAAAGAAAGACAAAAATTATTAAATTCTGATATTTCCGCTAAAGTCAACTTGAAGGATTATATAGATTATAGATACAATGAAAGTTTAAAGGAAGTCGAAATTTTAGAATCAGATTCAAAAGAAACTGCTGAGAAAAGAAAAATCTCATATTTGACTTTAAATTGGTTTATGCAAACTCTTTTAGATAGGTCTGATAGAATGTCTATGTATAATGGCTTTGAATTACGAGTTCCTTTCTGTGATTATAGATTAGCTGAATATGTATGGAATATTCCTTGGGAAATGAAGGCTTTAAAGGGGAGAGAAAAAGGGTTATTGAGATATGTATGTAAAGACTTTTTACCTGATGAGATTGTTGATAGAAAAAAATCACCTTATCCTAAAACTCATAATCCTACTTATTTATCTAAGGTTAAAATTATGCTTTCTAATATTATGGAAAAAAATGATGCTCCTATTAATAGCTTATTAAATCGTGATTATATTTTGAGTATTTTAGATTCTAATGGTGAAGCTTTTTCTAGACCTTGGTTTGGGCAATTAATGATGTGGATGTCAAATAATAACACGAATTTTTAATGCTAATTTTAGTTTTCTTCATTTTATTTTTTATAATGAAGAAAACTTTTTTCATTAAATGTATATTCAATATTTATTTCTTCATCTGATAATGTTATTTTTTTTATTAAAGATTTTAAATCATCTTTGGTAAATTTATCTAATGATAATTTTCTATAAGCTTTTTTTATCTTTTTTAAATCATCTTTTAATTTTCCTTCATTTTCTATTAATTGTTCATTATTCATATTTTCCTCTAAAGACTTGTCTATTTTATTTCGTTCAAGTATTAAACTTTTATATCTATTTTGATATTCTGTTTCACTTATCTTTTTATCAAGTCTTTCATTATATAGTACAGATATTTTAAACATTATACTTTTCTTTTCCTTCTCTAATTCTTTTTGTTTATTTTTAATAGGTCTTAACCTTTGTTCTGTGCATTTTTTGTATATAGTATCTTTCCTATATTTAGAGTTCAGAAAATTATTAACTTCCATTTTTAATGTATCTAAAACTATATTTTCTATATCAATATACTTATATCTTCTTGAATTTGAGCAAAATTGTTCACTAGATAAATATGCACCACAAAACAAAAAAACAGTTCCATTTTTATTAACTTTTCTAATATTTCTTTTACATTTGCAGAATATTAACTCTCCCAGTTTTGTATCTACATTTGG
>CAJMRU010000221.1 GCA_905215845.1 uncultured bacterium | reverse complement strand
GATAAAATATATACATATATAATAAATATTTTGTAATTAATGAGGAAGGTGTTATTTATGAAAGGATCAGAATTAAGATTAATAGAATACATGGAAGGATCTAAAAAAAGATTTATTATTCCAGTATATCAACGTAATTACGATTGGAAAATTGAAAATTGCAAGCAGCTCTATGATGATCTTATTCAAGTAATAAAAAATAATAGTAAAACACATTTTTTTGGAAGTATAGTTTCAGTATATGAACCATCGGGAAGAAATACAGAATTTCTTATTATCGATGGGCAGCAGCGTTTAACAACAATGTCACTGCTTTTTTTGGCTATGTATAACCTTCTTGAAGAAAAAATAATAATTTCTGAGGATGAGTCTTTAAAAGATCAGATATATGAAGATTTTCTGGTAGATAAGTATCAACCTCAAGAAAAAAGAATGAAACTAAAGCCTATTAAAAATGATCAAAAAGCATTTAGTAAGCTTTTTAATAGTAAAGATGATTATATTAAAGATTCAAATTTAACGATAAATTATAGTTACTTTTACGAAAGAATTCAAAAACAAGAGATTACGATTGATGAACTTTTTGATGCAATTTGTCGCTTAGAAATTATTAATATTACATTAAATAATGAAGATAATCCACAGTTGATATTTGAAAGCTTAAACTCCACAGGGCTTGACTTAAGTGAAGGAGATAAAATTAGAAATTATATATTAATGGGTCTTCCAAAGCAAAAGCAAGATGAGTATTATGAAAAATATTGGAATTGTATAGAAAAATGTACTAAATATGATGTTAGTTCTTTTATTAGAGATTATCTTAGTGTTAAACAACTTGTTATACCCTCGCAAAAAAAAGTTTATATAAATTTCAAAAAATATGTTGAGGATTCTTCTTTAAAAATTATTGAAATATTAGAAGATTTACTTAGTTATGCAAAAAGATATAATATTTTGTTATGTGGGAAAACAAGTAGTAAAGAACTAAATTCTTGTATTAATAGACTAAATCGTTTGGAAACTACTGTAACGAGACCGTTTTTTCTAGAAGTATTAAGGCTTTATGATGAAAATCAAATAAATTTGAATGAAGTCGCAGAAGCATTTTCTATAACAGAAAGTTATTTATTTAGAAGAACAATATGTGATTTGCCTACAAACGCATTAAATAAAATATTTCTTTTACTTAATAGAGAAATTATGAGATATGATGGTACGGATAGTAATTACATAGAAAAACTAAAATTTGCTTTATTATCAAAAAAAGATAGAGCTAGATTTCCAAATGATGATGACTTTTCTTTAATGTTCACAGAAAAACCGATTTATCAAATGAATAGTAAAAATAAAATTTATATTTTAGAAAGATTAGAAAATTTTGGAACATTAGAAGATAAAGACATATATAGACATTATGATGAAGGAGAATATTCTATTGAACATATTATGCCACAACATCTTACACCTGCTTGGATTAAAGAATTAGGTGATAGCTATGAGGAAATTCATGATACTTGGCTTCATAGAATAGCTAATTTAACGTTAACAGCATATAATTCAAAGTACAGCAATAGTACGTTTGTAGAAAAAAAGACAATGAAGAATGGATTTGAAGATAGTGGGATTCGTCTAAATACATATGTTTCTAAAAAGGATAAATGGACATTAGCTGAATTACGAGATAGGAATGATTATTTGTTGAAAAGAGCGCTAGATATTTGGGCATTTCCATCAACAAATTATAAGCCGCAAGAAAAACAATTGGATTCTTATACATTAGACGATGAAGCATCTTTTTTAAGTGGTAGACAGATTGCTAAATTTGTATATAAAGGAACTGAACAACCGGTTGTAAGTTGGGTTGAAATGTATACGAAAGTTTTAAGAGCTTTATATTTAGAGGATAAAACGATTATTACCAAGATTGCATTATCAACAGATGATGAATTATCTATTCATTTTTCAACTAATAAAAGGATTTTTAAAAAATGTGATGAAATAGGGGATAATGTTTATGTGCAAACTAATACAAATACACAAAGTAAATTATCTGTTCTAAATAGATTGTATAAGTTATATGGTATGGATCCAACTGATTTAGTTTTTTATTTGCGAGATTCTAATGGTAAAGAAGATGAAAAAGGAACGAGATTTGAAATACGTCGAAGATATTGGGAGTATGCTTTAAAATTTATAAAAGAAGAAAATTTTGATAATAAATCTTTTGATAATGTAAATACTTCAAAGGAAAATTGGATAAATGGTACTTTTGGTATAGGTGGTTTTGCTATATGTTGTATTGCTAATTATGACTTTGCAAGAGTAGATGTATATTTTGGAAAGACTAATGCTAATGAAAATAAAATTGCATTTGATAATGTTATGTTACATAAATTAGAAATAGAATCAAATTTTGGTGTTAATTTAGAGTGGGATAGAGGAGATGACGTAAAAAGATCAATAATTTCGTATAGATTGGAAAATGTAAGTATTTATAATGAAAATGATTGGTTGCAAATAGCTAAATTTCATGCAAAATGGAGTAAGAAATTTATAGATGCTATTGTTCCTTATTTAAAATAGGAGAGAAATATTCTAATATTAAGGAATAA
>CAJMRU010000220.1 GCA_905215845.1 uncultured bacterium | reverse complement strand
GAACAATAGAACAAGCAATAGAAAGAATAACAGGAGAAAAAGTAGATTTAATGGCATCAGGAAGAACAGATGCAGGAGTGCATGCTATTGGACAAGTTGCTAATTTTAAAACAAATTCTAATATTCCAATAGAAAAATTTCCAATAGCTATTAACTCTAATTTAAAAAAATCAATAATAATAAAATCAGCAGAAGAGGTAGATGAAAGATTTCATAGTAGATTAAGCTGTAAAAGAAAAACTTATAGATATATTATAAATAATTCAGAATATGGTACAGCAATTTATAGGAATTTTGAAACACATATTCCAATGAAATTAGATATAGAAAAAATGAAAGAAGCAATAAAATATTTTGAAGGAGAACATGACTTTAAAGCTTTTAAAGCAAGTGGAACAAGTAGTAAAAGCAGTGTAAGAACAATATATAAAGCAGAAGTTATTGAGAAGGAAGATAATAAGATATATATAGAATTAACAGGCAATGGTTTTTTATATAACATGGTTAGAATAATAGTAGGAACATTAGTAGAAGTAGGAACAGGAAAAATTGGCCCACAAGAAATAAAAGAAATAATAAAATCAGAAAAAAGAGAAAATGCTGGTAAAACAATGCCACCACAAGGTCTATATCTATTGAAAGTTGAATATAATTAAATTTTTTGTTAACCATATATTAGAAAAATGCATAAAATAAAGTAAAAAGAAAAGGAGAAAAATTATGGGAATTTTACTTATATTTTTTGCATTGCCTCTAGCAGTTATTATTATATCAATAGCATTACAAAAAATTTTAAAAAATCCAATATTAGTTGCGGCAATAATATTTGTAATTGGTCTGTTAATAGCTTTTATAGTTAATAATTTAATTATCTTAGTTATTACTATTATCTATACAATAATAAGTTATATAACTGCATTTATTACTTGTTTAATATGTAAGTGGTTTAGAGAAAATAATAATGAATGTGGAAGAAGAGAAAGAAATAATTGTTGTGATAGAAGAAATGATAATTGTAATGATATGGGAAACTCTAACGAATTATTAACAATAAGAAGTAATTGTAATCAAAATAATAATGGCAATTTATTAACGATAAGCAGCAATTGTAATGGAAACAATAATGGTGATTTGTTAACTATAAATAGCAGATGTGGAAATAATCCAAATTGCTGTAATATGAATGATGGAAGAAATGATTTATTAACAATAAACTCAAATGGAAATTGTCAAGAAACAGGAAATTGGAATTGTAGTTGTCAAAATACTAATATTATAAATGGTGTGATAAGAGTAAGGAATGGTGATTGTTCTTGTAGAAATGATGATATAGTAGACACAAGAATAAATGTAATACCAAATTCTAATAATAATGGAAGAACAGGATGTATTTGTGGTAGATATAGAAGAAGATAAAATATAAAAAGTTAAATAAATGAATAAATTAAGAGTTAAAGAAGAGTTTTGTGATATTTTGAACGAAAGTAGAAATGTTGCAAAACTCTTAATAATATGATAATATTATTGCTAAAGAAAAAGAATAGGAGAGAAAAAATGTTAGAAGTCTTTCAAGATGCAATAATAGATAGTATAAAATTAATTCCATTTTTATTTTTAACATATTTAATAATGGAATACATAGAACATAAGACTAAAGAAAAAACAAAAAATACAATAAAAAAATCAGGAAAGTTTGGACCATTAATAGGAAGTGTTTTAGGAGTATTTCCACAATGTGGATTTTCAGTATCAGCAACTAATTTATATTCAGCGAGAGTAATTACATTAGGAACATTAATAGCAGTATATCTATCTACTTCTGATGAGATGTTACCAATATTTATATCAGAAGGTGTTTCAATTTGGGTTATATTAAAGATTTTAGGAATAAAATTATTAATAGGAATGATAGCAGGATTTATAATAGATTTTGCTATTAGACTAAAAAATAAAGGAAAAGAAGAAGCGAAAAAAATAGTAGATTTATGTGAAAAAGAACATTGTGATTGCGAACATGGAATTGTAAAATCAGCAACTAAACATACTGTTAGCATATTTTTATTTATTTTAATAATAACATCAGTTATTAATTTAGCAATATATTTTATAGGAGAGGAAACAATAGCAGGATTTATGCTAAATAGACCAATATTAGGGCCAATGATAGCTGGATTAATAGGATTAATACCAAACTGTGCTTCTTCTGTATTAATAACACAAATGTATTTAGAAAATATGATTACCGCAGCTACAATGATTTCAGGTTTATTAGTAGGAGCTGGAGTAGGACTAGCAGTATTATTTAAAACTAATAAAGGAATAAAAGAAAATATAAAAATTACTTTATTATTATATAGTATTGGTGTAGTTTCAGGAATTGTATTACAGATTTTTAATTTACAAGTAATATAGGAGAAAACAACACATCTGCCGACCAAAAGCAAAGATGTGTTGTTTTATTTATTCCTTATTTGTCCAAATTATGTATATAAATGAGAAAAATAAAAAACTATCAATCGATAGTTTTTATTATAAAATTTTAATTATTTGGATTTCCTTTTTTCAAGTTAACTATTACAGCATCATCATTATCAAATAAGAATTTTGAATCTG
>CAJMRU010000219.1 GCA_905215845.1 uncultured bacterium | reverse complement strand
AAATAAATAGGAATAATATAAAAGAAAGTAAGAAAAATATATAATAAGATATTTGCAAAAAAAATAGTAATTCTATATTAGAAAGATTTTTTAAAAGGAAGAAATTTTAATTGTGATGTATATTGTATTTATTTTAAATTATCTAAAAAGAAAGGGAAAAATAAATATGTATAATAAAAGTTTAATAGGAAGTACGCCAATGATAAAAATAGAATATAAATATAAAGAAAAAATGGGAAGGGTATATGGTAAATTAGAGTCATATAATTTAACTGGAAGTATAAAAGATAGAGTAGCAAATTATATCATACTAAATGCGAAAAAAGAAGGAAAATTAAAAGAAAAAATGCCAATAATTGAAGCGACAAGCGGTAATACAGGGATTTCATTAGCAGCCTTAGGAGCATATTATAATCATCCAGTATATATTTTTATGCCAGATTGGGCAAGTGAGGAAAGAATTAAACTAATGAAACTGTATGGTGCAAAAGTAAAATTAATATCAAAAGAAGAGGGAGGATTTCTAAGATGTATAAAAGAAGCTAATAAATTATCTCAAGAAATAAATGGATTTTTAACAAAACAATTTGAGAATAAAGATAATGTGTTGGCACATTATGAAACAACAGGAAAAGAGATTGTAGAGCAATTACCAAACAAAATAGGAGGATTTATTTCAGGCGTTGGGACAGGAGGAACTTTGATAGGAATAGGAAAAAGGTTAAAGGAAAAATTTAATGATATCAAAATATGTGCTTTAGAGCCAGAGAGGATGCCTATAATATCTAAAGGGAAAATAATAGGTCAGCATAAAATTGAAGGGATAGGAGATGATTTTGTTCCTGAGTTATATGACGAAAAACTAATAGATGATGTATTTTTGATTAATGATGAAGATGCAATTAATATGTCTAGAAAATTATCAAAAGAATTAGGATTAGGAGTAGGGATTTCTTCTGGTGCAAATTTAATTGGTGCTATAAAATTAGAAGATAAAATAGAAAAAGAAGTAGTTATAGTATTTCCAGATGACAATAAAAAATACTTATCAACAGATTTAGCTCAAAATATGAGTAATTCAAGTGATTTATTATCAAATGATGTAGAATTATTAAATTATGAAGTGATATAGATAAGCTATAAATGTATTTAGAAAACTAGCTTTGGATGTTGTTATTATTTGTTATATATACAGAAATATATTATTGGGTTAAGCAAAAAGTCTAAATTTATTTTGGTTTTGAGTGCAAAAGTAAATTATTTCATAGAATTTACTATACAATAAAAAATTAAAAAGCACTTGTATATTCAAACTAATTGTGATATAAATATATATGAAAATAAAGCTAAAAAGGAAGGGCGGAGTTTTTGTGGAAGAAGAATTTGAAAGAAATCAAAAGACAATTTTGATAGTTGATGATGAAGAGCCAATAAGAGATATATTATCTCATAATTTAATAAAAGACGGATATAGAGTAATAGAAGCAGGTGATGGAATAACTGCAGTTGAAATGGCAATAAGTGAACATCCTGATTTAGTGTTATTAGATATAATGTTACCAAAATTAGATGGATTATCTGTATGTAAAAGAATAAAAAATTCAATGAATGTTCCAATATTAATGCTTACAGCTAAAGATGAAGAAATTGACAAAATTTTAGGCTTAGAATTAGGTGCAGATGATTATATAACAAAACCATTTAGCATAAGAGAACTAATTGCTAGAGTTAAAGCTAATTTAAGAAAAATTGAAGTTAATACAAATTCTAGAAATACTGAAAATGAATATATGGTAGCAAAGAAAAAAGATAATAGAATAGTAGTCAATGACTTGTCATTAGACTTAGATAAATTTGAAGTAAAAGTAAGAGGAGAAATCATTGATTTAACAGTAAGAGAATTTGAAGTAATAAAATTCCTAGCTATGCAACCAGGTCAAGTAGTTACAAGAGAAACACTACTTGAAAAAGTATGGGGATATGAGTATTATGGAGATATAAGAACTGTTGATGTTACAGTAAGAAGAATTAGAGAAAAAATTGAAAAAGACACATCAACACCAAAAATACTAATAACAAAAAGAGGAGTAGGTTATTATATAGCTTCAAAATAAAAAATGTAAAGGTGTATTCTAGAAGATATATGCAATCAAAAGAAATTAATATTGAAAGATATAAAAGATTATTCTATAAAGTATTTGTTATAGAATAGTCTTTTTTAGTTATAGAAAGTTTGAAAATCTAACTTAGAAGTAAAACAACCATAGATAACTTCTAATTTTGTCGAATTTTGCGATGAAAAGTCAAGAAATATTATAGAAACATATTGACAATAGCTTTTTTTGAGACTATACTTTGAGTAAATTATATAATTTAAATCAATAGAAATTTCTATCAGTATAACTTTATTTTCATCCAAAAGTTATATTCCCCATCATTTAGTAAATAGATATCAAAAAAGGAGGTTTATATTTAGTGCACTAAAATAAAACTATGAATAGAAAATTTATATCAAAAAGCAATTATGTACTTCATAGAGTATTAAACTCTAAGCAAGGAGTAGAAATATTAAAAGATTTTATAGAAAGTATATTAGAAATAGAAATAAAAGAAAT
>CAJMRU010000218.1 GCA_905215845.1 uncultured bacterium | reverse complement strand
ATTTTAGAAGAAGAAGATTTATCAGCTAAATTAGAAATAGCATATTATTTATCTAAAAAAATAAGAATATTTTTTGATAAATCAGTAGTATTCAAAACTGAAATAGCAAGAATGTTTATTGATTATATGAAAATAGATGTTGATAAAAACTTAGTATTAACAGCATGTCTTTTGTGTAATTGCAAAAAGGTAAATGATGCTCAAGATATAAAAAGAGTGCATACATACGCAAAAGAAGGTGCAGAATATCTATCAACATTAGGGTTTGATAATAAGTTTTGTAAAATATGTGAGGAAGTAAATAGGTATAGCCAAAGTAATCCTAGAGAAAAAGAAAGTGATATACTAGAATTAGTAGATCAATTTGGAGGAATGCTATTAGACAGACCAGAAAGAATAGGATTCAAACCAGATGAGGCTATGGTTTTATTAGAACATAGAAATTTAAAAGATTATTATAATAGATACTTACATACATTTAATGATTTTGTAAATATAATGGAACAAATTGAGTTAAACGAAATGACTACTATGAAATCTTTAAGAAGGCTAGTAAAAATATATAATGAAACAGACAAATTAAAAAACTTTATAAATAAAGTATGCTATGATTATGAGCCTAAAATGGATAAAGCAATGGAAAAACATATGAAAGAAATAAAAGATGAAATGCTAGATAATCCATCACGACCATTATTTAGTGAAGAAACAGCAAGAAAAGTATTATCTCGTATGAAAGAAGAGGAATTAGAGATACAGTAAATTAATTAAATAAAATAAGTGAAAAGGAATGTCTCTAAAAATTCTATTAATTAGGAGAATAGAGAACATTCCTTAATTATATTAAAAATCTATAAATGGGTTTATAGGTAAATCCAATTTAAAAACCTAAATATATAAGCAAGAAGGAAAAAAAATGTACGAAATATTTGCAGATATGCATGTTCATATCGGAAGAAGTGAAAATGGAAAACCAATAAAAATAACAGCAGCAAGGTCTTTAAATTTTGCTAATATTGCTAAAGAATGTGCAGATAGAAAAGGAATAAATGTAGTAGGAATAATAGATTGTGCTTCACCATATGTAATTGAAGATATAGAAAAATTTTTAGAAACAGGAGAAGCATATGAACTAAAAGATGGTGGAATAATATATAAAGATAAAGTTTGTATATTATTAGGAAGTGAAGTAGAAACTTCAGAAGAAGGAAGAAATGGAAAAAAGGGAAGTGCTCACAATATATGTTTCTTTCCACATTTAAAAGATATAAAACAATTTTCAAGTGAATTAAGTCACCATTTAAAAAATATTACTTTAAGCACACAAAGAACAGATTTGTCTGGATATGATTTAATAGATATAGTAGAAAAATATAATGGAATATTAATACCAGCACATATTTTTACTCCACATAAAAGTTATTATGGAAATTGCACAGATAGATTAAAAAATATATTCAAAGAAAAATATGATAAAATTTTTGCAGTAGAATTAGGGCTAAGCTCAGATACATTCTTAGCAGATATGATAACAGAATTGGAAAATAAGACATTCTTAACAAATTCAGATGCACATTCACTTCCAAAAATAGCAAGAGAATATAATAAAATACAAGTAGAAGATATCTCATTTAAAGAAATAGTAAAAGCTTTAAAAAATGAAGATGGAAGGAAAATAATTGCAAATTATGGACTAGATCCAAAACTTGGTAAATACCATAGAACATATTGTGATGACTGTGAAAAAACGATAGAAACAAAAGAGCCAGTAGAAGAATGCCCATTTTGTGGGAGTAAAAATGTTACATTTGGAGTTTTTGATAGAATTGAATTAATAAAAGATAAACCAAAAACAAAAAGTCCAGAAAATAGACCACCATATATATATCAAGTACCACTAGGATTTATACCAGGGGTAGGTGGAAAAACTATAACAAAGTTATTAGATAATTTTGAAACAGAAATGAATATACTACATAAATTATCAAAAGATGATATAGAAGCAGTAGTAGGAGAAAAAGTAGCTAGTAGTATAGAAAAAGCAAGAAGTGGAGGATACCAAGTTCACTCAGGTGGAGGAGGAAATTATGGTACATTAGGAGCTAAATAGAGGAGAATATTTAATATAAAAACATCGTTAGTTATAGAAAATTGTAT
Organism: uncultured bacterium; assembly: GCA_905215845.1. Classification (GTDB taxonomy): domain Bacteria; phylum Bacillota; class Clostridia; order TANB77; family CAG-508; genus CAG-269. The sequence continues at coordinate 462 of CAJMRU010000218.1, read as the reverse complement.
TTTCTACAATTTGAAAAATAAATTATATAAGACAAACAACAAAAATATAAATGTAAAAATGTTCTAAAAAATCTTCTTATCGAATACACATTATGTATAAAAGATAAGGAGATTTTTTATGAAGAAAAATAGAGGAACGAAATTAATTAACTTAATAAAAGAACATATAAAGAATAATGCTAAAGAATATGTAATTGTTGCACTAATTTTTATAATAGGAATATTTGCAGGAGTATTTTTTCTAAATAATATGCAAGAAGCGCCAAAGACAGATGTAACAAATTACTTAAATAATTTTATAACTAAGTTAAAAGAAAATCAAAATTTAGATATGATAGGTTTATTTAAAAACTCAATAATGCAAAATTTGATTTTAGGAGTAGTAATTTGGTTTTTTGGAACAACTGTAATTGGAATACCTATTGTTTTTGGACTCGTATTATACAGAGGATTTTGTTTAGG
>CAJMRU010000217.1 GCA_905215845.1 uncultured bacterium | reverse complement strand
TTTAATCGATTTCTTATCATTCGCCTTGATACCGAATCCCCATTTGGATATTCCAACACATAAACAAACTCTTTCGGCTTCTCTTTTCCCATTAAGTGCATGTAATGCAATGAATCATAGAATTTTTTTACCACATTATTTATTTTCTTGTCAGCTCCCGGCTGAAAAGCTTCCGGTTTTGCCGCCCCGGATATACAGGCATTTTTATATTCCATCATAATTATTTTCTTTTCAGTTTCTATTACTAAATCAACATCATTTAAACTGCCTTCTGTAGAACTATATGCCTGATGTATCTCATCTGTCGCCCATAAGGCTTTGGTACAGTCGAAACTATAGCATCCATTCTCTTCCGTAAATACCTTCTTCATTTACTTCTCCATTATCAGGAATTATAAATTTCATCTAAAAGTTCATTAAACGATTTAATGATCAGATTATTCTTCAAATCCTCAAACCTGCCATTGCAGGAATATTCCAAATTCCTTTTTTCTTCTTTTCATTAGAAATCCACTTGCATATATTATAAGAAATGCTAGGATAAATGCTACGAAAACACTTATTATTGAAAGAACTTGTGACATTGTTTCTAACATTTCATGCTTTGTGTTTGTTAGTTCTAACATAAGAGTTTGACTTTCTATACTATTAAACATATAAAATATAGATATACCTACAATTAATGTAAAGAAATACACTGCATAGTCTTTTACACTCTTTTTGACATTTTTTAAGGCTAATTTAAAGTACATCATTAACATCTCCTCCTAACAAGGTTACTACATCTATAATCTTGTCAAAGAATGTTTTTCTGTCTGTGTTTCCCTTATATATTTCATTATATATTTTTCCATCTTTTATGAAAATTACTCTATTTGCAAAACTAGCTGCAAAAGAATCATGTGTAACCATTAAAATAGTAGCATTTAATTTTGTATTTAAATAGTCAAAAGTTTCTAATAATATTTTTGAAGATTTACTATCTAATGCTCCTGTTGGTTCGTCTGCTAAAATCATTTTTGGATTAGTTATAATTGCTCTTGCTACTGCTACTCTCTGCTTTTGCCCTCCTGACATTTCGTATGGATATTTATTTAAAACTTCTGTTATTCCTAACTTTGTAGCTATTTCATTTACTCTTTTATCGATTTCTTTTACTCCAACATCTTGGATAGAAAGCGCTAGTGAAATATTCTCATAAGCTGTTAATGTATCTAGTAAATTAAAGTCTTGAAAAATAAAACCTAAATTTTCTCTACGAAAATCATTTAATTTATCTCCTTTGAATTTTGTAATGTCTTGCCCATCTACAAAGATATGTCCACTTGTTACTTTATCAATAGTTGACATACAGTTTAATAAAGTTGTTTTTCCTGAACCACTTGCACCCATTATAGCAACAAATTCTCCTTTTTCTACTTCAAAAGATATATTATCTACTGCTTTTGTTACATTTGATTTGTTACCATAGTATTTTTCCACTTTGTCTAATTTTAAAATATTTGACATTTTTCTCCCTCCTTTTCTTATTGATTTTATTATATAATTTAGGATTATAATTTTCCATTGATTTATATAACAAAACCTTACATCGCTGTAAGGTTAGTTTGAAATATTATAAAATTATCTTTCAAGGTTACTTTAATATATTATGAAATTAGTTATTCTAGTAAGGTTACTTCAAAATATCATAAAATTCATTTTTATTGAAAGTAATATATACACTTGTATATTCATTTTGTTCTGATTCGATTTCTATTTTGTGTCCTAATTTTTTACATAATTGTTTTGCAATATATAGTCCCATTCCTGTTGAAGTCTGTATTTTTCTTCCATTTTCTCCTGTAAAAGATTTATTAAATACCTTTTTTATATCTGGTTTTGGTATTCCTATTCCATTGTCGTGTATTTTTAATATTATGTTCTTCTCATTTTCAATGGCTGAAATTGTAATAATAGATTTTTCTTTATCTACATATTTTAAGCTATTACTAATAATTTGATTTATTATAAATTCTAACCATTTACTATCTGATAATACTTTTTTATTATCTAGGTTTTCTAAGTTAATCTCTATTTTTTCTAATATAAAAATTTCTTTATTTTTCTTGATTACTTTACTTATAATATCTTTTAAATTACATTCTTTAATTATATAATCTTTTTCTGCATTTTCACTTCTTGCATAATATAGCACTTGTTCTACAAAATTTTCTATTCTTTTTGTTGGCTCTATTACTTTACTAATATCGTCTTTTTTGTATGTCATAAGTAATATGCTAGATAAAGGAAGTTTTACTTCATGCACCCACATTTCAATATATTCCTTAAATTCTTCTAAGCTTAGTTTGTATTTTTTTATTTCTTCATTCATAGTTTTATTAATTTCATATAATGAATTATAAAAAATTTGTCCTTCTAAAAAACTTGGTTTTTCTACCAATTCTGTAATGATATATTTTTTGTCTAATTTTTCTAGTTGTTTAGTTAACTCATTATAAAATTTACTTTTTCTGTTATAGTTATAAAAGAAAAGTAGTATTCCACATAAGAATAAGATAATATATGTACAAATAAATGCTTCTGTGCTTAATTTTAATATTCTAAAAAATAAAAATAGTAT
>CAJMRU010000216.1 GCA_905215845.1 uncultured bacterium | reverse complement strand
CTGGCTGATATCACCGTGGGTATCCTGGTCCCTGGTGACGGACAGGCGGATACCCGTAAAGGTCATGCGCTGGATGAATCCTGTTTTGAAGGTGAGGAAGAGATGGGTTCCGAAGAGAAGGCCGATCATGGGAATGCCCCAGAGGCAGTTGTTGATGCCTTCCACAATGCTGCTTACCAATTCCATAATGATACCTCGTTTCCCCGCGGCCGCAGTATTTTGTGAGGGATACGGCTTTGGTGTGAATAATATCAATTAATCTGCCGCAAAAAGAACCGTAAAAAGAAAAAAGCAAGAAAATACGGGTTTATGTGTTGAAAAAGGTATAAAACACTAAAAAATACGGTTTTTATTGATAAAAATAAAAAATATATTTAAGCATTTAAAATTGATAACAAAACATAAATGGATAGTTTTTAAATTATGTTGTAAAGCAGGAATACCATGGAGAGGAATATGTCATGATTTATCAAAATATTCTCCAACAGAATTTATTGAAAGCATTAAATATTATCAGGGAAATCGTTCGCCCATAATAGCAGCCAAAGAAGAAAAAGGTTATTCTGAAGCTTGGTTACACCATAAAGGAAGAAATAAACATCATAGTGAATATTGGATGGATTTATCAACTAAGGAAAAAACGCCAATAATGCCATATAAATATACAGTAGAGATGTTATGTGATAAGTTGTCAGCAGGCATAGTATATCAAGGAAAAGAATGGAATAAAGAGTATCCTATAAAGTATTGGAATGAACATGAAAAAGAAAAATTAATGTTAAATCCTAAAATGAAAGATTTAATAACAGAATTTTTTGAGCAGGTAAGTGAAAATGGAATAAATGAAGTTGTTAACAAGAAAAAGTTAAAAGATTTATATAAAAAATATTGTAGCATATAGGTTTACAATAGAAATGTCACACCAAAATATAAAAAATATTGTAGCAAGAGTTGACAAAAGTAAAAAATACTTGTATAATTTTATAGTGATTAATAACGAAAAAATAAGAATAGATATATACATATATCTTAAAGCAAGGGGGGAATTCAAGATGGCACAACCAAAAAGAAGATGGTCAAAAGCTAGAACACATTCAAAAAGATCAACATGGAAAAAAGAGCAACCAACATTTACAAGTTGCCCACATTGCCACGAACCAGTAATGCCACATAGAGTTTGTAAAAACTGTGGATATTATGATGGAAAAGAAATAGTAGCTAAAAAAGAAAATGAAAGTGCATAATAATGAATGGAAAGTAGTACTTGTGAAAAGTGCTATTTTTTGTTAAGTGAGAAGAAAAAGTGACAAAGTCACTTTTCTTAAATATAAAAATATATAATTTATGGAGATGGTTAAATGCCAAAAATAACATTTTTTAATTTAAATATTGAAAAGAGAGAAAAAATAAAAAAAGCTATTATAAATGAATTTAGTAAACATACAATTGCTAAAGCATCTATAAGCAATATTGTTGAAGAAGCACAAATACCAAGAGGAAGTTTTTATCAGTATTTTGAGGATAAGGAAGATGCATTAAAATATATAATTGATGAATTTATAAAAATTGAAAAAGAAGAAATAAAAAACTCATTAAAAATAAATAATGGTGATATATTTAAGACATCAATAGACATTTTTAAATATGTTTCTAAAAAAAGCTATAATGATACAGATATGATGTTGTGTCATAACATTATACAAAAATTAAAAGAAGAAAATGTAAATATTTTTGAAGGAATTAATTGTAAAAGTATGTATCAAGCAAATAAAAATAACGGAAATATCATAAATACAGATATGCTAAAAATAAATAATGAAGAAGACCTAAAATATATGATGAAAATTCTTACAGTAGTAATCAGAGCTTCAATAATTGATGTAATAACAAAGAAGAAAAGTGAAGAAAAAGCTCAAGAAGAGCTACAAAAACAAATAGAAATATTAAAATATGGAATGGTAAAATAAAATACAAGAAAGTACAAAATTTTTAAAAATTCTATACAATTTTTAAATTTTATGATATTATATCTAAGAATTACAAAAGAAAGAGAGGTAAAATAAAATGTTTGAAAAGTTTTTAAAAAGAACAAATTGGACTGATATAGTAATATCTGTTATTTTTGCAATTTTAGGAATTTTATTTATTGCAAAACCTTCAGTAATGGTATCAGCTATATCTACATTATTAGGAGGAATATTATTCATAATAGGAATTTTAAAGTTAATAGATTACTTTACATCAAAAGATAAAGAAGATTATTTATTAACAATTTCTCTAATATCAGTAATATTAGGAGTAATAGTGCTATTCTGTTCTGATGTTATTAGTGGAATATTTAGAATTATCTTAGGAATATGGATAATTGCTTGTGGAGTTAGAAATTTCCAAACAGCATTAGTATGGAAAGATATAAAATCAGGTCTTTGGACAGTAACATTAGTATGTTCTTTACTTATGATAATATCAGGAATTGTAGTATTAGTAAGCAGTACATTAGCATTCCAAATTGTAGGAATAATAATATTAATATATGCAATACTAGATATAATTTCAAGAGCAATATTTATTAAAAAGATAAACAATTATTTAGATGACTAATTGAGTATAAAAATTGATTTTTAATAACAATAAAAAATGGGATTTATTAGAA
>CAJMRU010000215.1 GCA_905215845.1 uncultured bacterium | reverse complement strand
AAATGAAAGAAGGATAAAAATGGCAAATAAAAAAGGAAATAAAAAGGGAACAGGTCTAAAAGTATTTGGCATTACAGTATTAATATTAATAATAATTTTAGTCGCAATTATAGGAGGAACATTTTGGTTTGTAAATAACAAATTATCAAAAATGCAAAAAATAGATATAGATGAAAAAGAATTAAGTGTTTCTACACAAGCAGAGGAAAATTTATCAGATTATAGGAATATAGCTTTATTTGGAATAGATAGTAGAGATAGTAGTTTAGGAAAAGGTAACAGAAGTGATTGCATAATAATAGCTAGTTTAAACAACAAAACAAAAGAAGTAAAATTGATATCAGTATATAGAGATACTTATATGAAAATAGAAGGACATGGGCTAGATAAAGTTACTCATGCATATTCATATGGGGAAGCACCATTAGCAATAAAGACATTAAATGAAAATATGGATTTAAATATAAAAGAATTTGTTACAGTAAATTTTGATGCAGTTGCAGATGCGGTAAATGCATTAGGTGGAGTTACAATAGATGTTGAGCAAAATGAAATACAATATATTAATAGTTATATTAAAGAAACTTCAAGAGTTACAGGACTAAAAACTGAAAATGTGACAAAACCAGGAAAACAAACTCTAGATGGAGTACAAGCAGTAGCATATTCAAGAATTAGATATACAGAAGGTGGAGATCAAAAGAGAGCAGAAAGAATGAGAACAGTTATAGAAGCTATGGTAGAAAAGATAAAGACAAAAAGTATTAGTGAAATAAATACATTTATAGATACAATGTTACCAGAAATATATACTAATATAAAAGCAAGTGATATGTTTGCGCTTTTACCAAGTTTAGCCAATATAAAAGTTACAGAAAGTATAGGATGGCCTTATGAAACTAAAGGTATAACATTAGATAGATGGTATGGAGTACCAATGACACTAGAAAGTAATGTAAAAAGATTACATCAAGAAGCTTTTGGAGAAAGTGAATATACTCCATCTGATAAGGTAAAAGAAATAAGTAATTCAATTGTGCAGAAAACAGGATATGGTAAATAAGGAAAGTAGTTAAATAGCATAAGACTCACTATGTAGGAACTTTTAAAAATTATATTTACTTGGTTGAATATGGAAAAATTAAATGGAGGTTATCTAATAGATATACTTCCATTTTGTAAGAAGAGGAAATAAAAATGCAAAAAAATGTATTAAGAGGAATTTTAATAATTCTATTATTATGTACTTTTTATATAATATTTGGATTTTCTAGCCAAGATGGAGAGAAGTCCGGAGGGATAAGTAAAAAGATTACGGGATTTATATTAGAAAAGAGTTCAAAGTATAATAGCTTAGAACAAATGAAAAAAGAGGAAGTAAGCAAAAGAACAGAAAGAATAATAAGAAAAATTGCACATTTTTCAATTTATACATTGGTAGGATTTTTACTAATGGCACTATTTAGTACATATGAAAGTATAAAAAGAAAATATCAAATCTACATAAGTGCAATAATAGGAATTTTATATGCAATCTCTGATGAAATACATCAAAGTTTTACACCAGGAAGAGGTCCGAAGATTACAGATGTGTTTATAGATTCATTAGGTGTTTTCTTTGGAATGGCAGTTATTTTACTAATAGTAGAGATTATTAACAGGAAAAACAAAAAATGTCATAAAGTGTCATAATATAAATGTTGTTATTTGGAATTTGTTATGATATAATGAATAAGGATGGAAAGAGATTAGTAAAATAGGGGGAATTTAGGATGGATGTAAGAGAAAATATATTGTCTTGTGAAAAAGGTAATATAGAAAATTTAAACATTACACCAGTATCAGAAAAAAATAAAACAGTTTTAAAATTTGAAAGAATAATCAAAAGATTTATAGACATATTAGGAGGAGGAATTGGAGTATTGACATTAATTCCTTTGACATTAATTATATGGATAGCAAACAGAATAGTTAAAGATAATGGACCAATTTTTTATACACAAGAAAGAATAGGACAAAATGGAAAAATATTCAAGATGTATAAATATCGTTCAATGGTAGTAGGGGCGGATGAAAAATTAGAAAAATATTTAAAGGAAAATAAAGAAGCTAGAGACGAATATAAGAAATATAAAAAACTAAAAAATGATCCAAGAATTACTATAATAGGTAAAATTTTAAGAAAAACAAGTTTAGATGAATTCCCACAATTTATAAATGTATTAAAAGGAGATATGAGTTTGGTTGGACCACGACCATATTTGCCAAGAGAAAAAGAAGATATGAATGGATTTTTTAATTATATAACTTCTTGTAAACCGGGGATTACAGGATTTTGGCAAGTTAATGGGAGAAATGATGTTACATTTACAGATAGATTGAGTATGGATATGAATTATTATTATAATTACAATTTGAAATTGGATTTTAAATTGCTATTTAAGACATTAAGGAAAGTTGTAATGAAAGAAGGTGCTATATAATAATTAAATAGAATGTTTTGGGTTGAAAGGAAAAGAATTTAAAATGAAAAAGAAAAAAATATGCTTAATCTCATCATCTGGAGGGCATTTTGAACAATTGCTTATGCTAAGGAAATTATCAAAAAACAATGATATATTTATAGTTACTGAAAAAACAAAATATAATAAAAACGATAA
>CAJMRU010000214.1 GCA_905215845.1 uncultured bacterium | reverse complement strand
AACCTCTAAATTTTCTTTACTTTTATAGAGTTTTGCTATATAATATACAAGAATAAAATAGGGAGTAATAGTTTAAAAGAATTTAAGCTTTTATAACTATAGATTGACTTGAACTAAGTAAGAAAGGAATGAATTGTATAATGCAAGAAAATAATCAAGAACAAGAATTAGATTTTAACCATTTAATGCAAATAAGAAGAGAAAAATTATCAGAATTACAAGAACAAGGGAAAGACCCATATGAAATAACAAAATTCGTTAGAACAAATACTGCAGGAGAGGTAAAAGCAAACTACGAAGAATTTGAACAAAAAGATGTGACAGTAGCAGGAAGAATAATAGCAAAAAGAATAATGGGAAAAGCATCATTTTGTACGATACAAGATTGTGATGAAAAAATACAAAGTTATGTAAGTATAAATGACTTAGGAGAAGAAAGTTATAAAGCATTTAAAACTTGGGATATAGGAGATATTATAGGAATAACAGGTTTTGTATTTAAAACAAGAACAGAAGAAATATCAGTACATGCAAAAGAAGTAACCTTGCTTTCAAAATCTTTAAGACCATTACCAGAAAAATTCCATGGTTTAAAAGACCCAGATTTAAGATATAGACAAAGATATACTGACTTAATAGTAAATCCAGAAGTAAAGCAAACTTTCTTAATTAGAAGTAAAATAATCAGTAATATAAGAAATATTTTAAATGAAAAAGGATTCTTAGAAGTTGAGACACCAATATTAAATACTATTTCAGGAGGAGCTACTGCAAGACCATTTATAACACATCATAATTCATTAGATATAAATATGTACTTAAGAATAGCATTAGAACTAAACTTAAAAAGATTAATAGTAGGTGGATTTGATAAAGTATATGAATTAGGAAGAGTATTTAGAAATGAAGGAATGGATATTAGACATAATCCAGAATTTACAATGCTTGAATTATATGCAGCATACCAAGACTACAATGATATGATGGATATAACAGAAGAGTTATTCTCAAGAACAGCAAAAGACGTTTTAGGAACAACAAAAATAACATATCAAGGGCAAGAAATAGATTTAACACCAGGTTGGAAAAGAATAACAATGATAGATTCTATAAAAGAAGTAACAGGAATAGATTTTAATGAAATAAATACAGATGAAGAAGCGGTTAGCCTAGCGAAGGAAAAAGGAATAGAAATCCCAGACAAAACAAAAGAAACAAGAGGAGATGTTATAAGCTTATTCTTTGATGAATATGTAGAAAAAACACTAGTGCAACCAACATTTATATATGATTATCCAGTTGAAATATCACCATTAGCCAAAAAATCTGTAAAAGATAAAAGATTAACAGAAAGATTTGAAGTATTCATAGGAGGAAGAGAATACGGAAATGCATTCTCAGAATTAAATGATCCAATAGACCAATATGAAAGATTCAAAAAACAAGTAGAAGCAAGAGATGCAGGAGATGAAGAAGCTGGAATGATGGATGAAGACTATATTCAAGCATTAGAAATAGGATTACCACCAACAGGAGGTCTAGGAATTGGAATAGACAGATTTGTAATGCTATTAACAGATGCTGCATCAATAAGAGATGTATTATTATTTCCAACAATGAAACCACTTAACTAGTAATAATAAAAAATAAATAAGCATTAATAAAATTTAATCAATTAAAATTAGATTTTTAATAGTGAATGAAACCTAAAAAGTGCAACATTACAAAAATATACAAATGTTGCATTTTAAATTACGAAAAAAGAAAAGGGATGTATAATAATTTTAATTTCGCGAGAAACGAAAAACTAACAAAATATCAACGTTTCAAAATTAGAAAATGTTGTAGAAGGAGAGAAATAAAAATGTTCAACTTTTCATTTGATAAAAGAATTATATATATCATATTAGGAATAATGGTACTATCTATGGTAGTTCAATATGTTTCAAATCCAGGAATGCTAATATCATTACTAGTTAGTATACCAGGAGTTTTAATAGCAATAACTTTTCATGAATTTGCCCATGCTTTTGTGGCTGACAAATTAGGAGATGATACAGCAAGAAGAGAAGGAAGATTAAGTTTAAACCCATTTGACCATTTAGACCCAATAGGAACTTTACTATTATTATTTGCAGGATTTGGTTGGGGAAAACCAGTACATGTTAATCCTACAAATTATACGAGAAAAATGTCTATGGAAAAAGGTGAGGCATTAGTATCTATTGCAGGACCTATAATGAACTTTATATTAGCAATCGTTTTTGCATTGGCATATTGCTTAATATATAAATTTGCAGGAATATCTTTCTTATCATCATCAATAGGCGAAGTAGTAATGTTATTAATATCAACAACAATATCAATCAATATAGGATTAGGAGTATTTAATTTAATTCCATTACCACCATTAGATGGTTCAAAAATAATAATGCCACTTTTACCATATAATGCAAAACAATGGTTTATAAATAACGAAAAAATATTTTATATCATATTTGTAGTAATTTGGATTACAGGATTGGCAGGAACAATTATTTCACCAGTTATTAATTTAGTAACATCAGGAATTCTTAATTTGGCTAGATTTATAACAGGAATTGGGTAAGAAAAAGAAAGTTTAGAGAGTAAATAGTTGTAGTAAACAAAAAACTAATATATTAAA
>CAJMRU010000213.1 GCA_905215845.1 uncultured bacterium | reverse complement strand
AATTGTAAAATAGCTTTGAGGTCGCAATTTGCGACCTCTTTCCTAATTATCAAATAGACTATTAGCTTAATCCATAGCAACTCCCAAAATAGCACTATCAAAAATTTGCACTATAAATTTACTTTTCTCTTATTATTCTTTTACTAGAAAAATAAGAAATTAAGAAATACCCACCATAAATCAATACAATAAATCCTGCTGTTATTATAATTGAAGTAAGCATATTTCCTTTTCCCATATTTTCTATCATATAGGAAGCAACACTAATTCCCGGAATTGAATGAATTATCGCAAGTACTAATGGAAATAAAAAGAATAATCCAATTTGTTTAAATAAAGCTCTATTTATTACTTTTTCACTACAGCCTATTTTTCTTAACACATCATATCTTTCTTTATTATCACTACTTTCTGATAATTCTTTTAAAGCTATGATAGCTCCACTAGAAATCAAGAACACAATTCCTAAATATAGTCCTAAAAATACTACCATTGCTCCAAATCCTATACTACTGTCTGCTAATTCTTGTCTTGTAACAGAATATGTATGTCCAAAAGTTTGTAAACTTTTTTTCACTTCTTCTTCTATTTGCAATTTTTCTTTTTTGTCATCTGTATTATAATTTGCAAAAACTTTATTAATTGCTTTCATGTCTTCACTAACTGCATTGTCTGGTAATATTATAATTCCTGTATTTTTCATATCTGAATCTATTTCTAAATTAATATTTTTTGTTTCTTCATATTTAGGAGTATATTGTTTTCCATTAATATTTAATATTGGCTTAGTTTTTAAAGCTCTATTTCTTATTCTACTCATATACTCTTGGTCTGAAATAATGATATATTGATTATCTTCTAACTCAAAAGTTTCTTTTCCTAGTAATTTTGCAATTTCATTATATTCACTTATTTTAATTAGTTGTTCTTCTCCATCTAATGCAAGTTCCATTGATGGATTTTCTTCTAACACTTCTGGTATTGTTTCTCCTAATACATCTTTTTGTATTACTTGATTTGTAATATATATATTTAATGAATGTATCTCTTTAAAATATTTTTCCATATCTATATTGTTTTGCTTAAATTCATCTTGTATTGAACAACCTTTTCCATCTTTATTTTTGTTTATTTCAATATCTACATTTGGTAATTCTGCAATTTTATCATTCATAGCATCATTTAATGACATTGCCGTTGAAAATATACATATTGTAACAAATAACATTAAACATATAATCGTTGTTGAAATTACAGTTGTATTAATTTTGCTACTTAATTGTTTTGTTATAAATGCATTTATTCCTTTATAATATGTTTTTTTCATTGTTATTACTATTTTTAATAACATACCTGATAATGACCAAAATATTAAAAAAGTTGATACTATACCCAAAATTATCTGCATTAAAACTTGACTTTCTTTTTCTAAATTATTTCTATTTATTGTTACATTATAATAAGCATATCCTAGCATTGCAACTGCAATAAGAAATATAATTATACATAAAGTCATATTTTTTAGTTTTACTTTCTCTGATTTTTTCTTTGAATTTATCAAGTCTATTAACTTACATCTATTTACAGATATCACATTAAATATCATGATTAATATATAGATAATAGCAAAATAAATACAAGTTTTTAGTAAAGCACTTGCTGAAAAAGTAAATTCAAAATTTGTCATATTTGCTTCAAACATATTAGCAACGGCAACTGACATTAGTTGTGATAAACCTATTCCAATAACTAGCCCTACAATTAATGAAATAATTCCTACTAACAAAGTTTCCGCTAAAATAATTCTTGATATTTTTCTTTTTTTCATACCAAGTAGCATATATATTCCAATTTCCTTTTTTCTTCTTTTCGCCTCTGCTTTCGTAGGAAATGTTTCCCACTTCTGACGTTTCACACCTTCTGCATCTTTATAATTATAAATAACTGCGAACTTACCGTTTCTTTCCCTTATTGATGCCATTACGCTCTCCCTCCATTTCTGATTTTCTTCTTATTAGATATGCTTCAAATTCTTTTCTGGGTATTCTTGTCACGTTCATGACTCGAACAACCGGAAAATACTCTTTATGCATCCAGTAATGTATACTGCTCTTTCCTACGTTTGCCACAAGGGCAGCTTCCTGTATTGTAAGCATTTCAGAATTACCGATGTTCGAAGCATTCTTCTTTAAATTTCTTCTTCGATAGTCAGCAACTGCAGTATTTTCTTCCTGCGTCACTTTTTTTCTTTTATTTCCTACATTTAAGCGATATTTATCCTGAACCTCTAAAAATTGGTTGAAACTCTTTTTTGTAATCCTTTTACGGTCTGCAACAATCACGATTTCAAAAAGATCTGCAAATTCAGACCTATTCAGTATCATACACCTGGTTTCTGGTCAGACCGAGCAGTCTTGCCATTTCTGGCATAGTGATCGTCGCAGCTTCGATTGCTGCATCTTTTTCCCTGTCCTCTTTTGTACGATATCTGCTCTGACTGTGGTACCAACGGTAGAAATCCTCTTTAAGAACACGTTTCCAATAATCAACGATAACTGTCTTAATCTGGTATTTCTTGAGCAGTTCGTAAACGCCTGGCCTACAGATTCCCAATAATTCTGAAATCTCATCCGGTGAATATGACCATGCTTTCAATTCTTTCCCCGGTTC
>CAJMRU010000212.1 GCA_905215845.1 uncultured bacterium | reverse complement strand
AAAAAGAGCATTCCCAGCAATTGATACAAAAGAATTTAGAGATATATTAAATAGAAAAGTAGAATTAAAAAATAAGAAAAATAAAAATGAATGATTTTATTTTTGGAAATATAGGGTGTGATTAAATGAAACAAGAAATTTATATTATAGATGATGATGATTCATCAATAGTAATATTTAGAGAATTATTTAAAAATGATAAAGAATATAAATTTATAAGTGTAAAATCAGAGCAAATCGATATCGCTTTGAAAAATATACCAGCATTAATAATAATAAATGAAGATGCTATTGATAGGGATGTTGTAGGTCTATGTAGGCAAATAAGAAAAGACGAAGATAATACAATAACTCCAGTAATAGTAGTTTCATCTCGAAGTGAAAAAGAACATAGAATGAGAATTTTAAAAGAATCAATAGAATATTATATAAAAAAACCAGTAGATGAAGAATATTTGTACTATACAGTTAAAAACTTAAATAGATTACTATCAATTAACAGAAGAATCAGTCCTTTAACGGGATTACCAGGTAATGTACAAATTCATGCAGAATTAAAAAAGAGAATATCTAAAAATGAGCCTTTTTCAGTATTATACTTGGATTTGGATAATTTTAAAGCATATAACGATGTTTATGGATTTTTAAAAGGAGACCAAATTATAGAATTCACAGCAGAAACAATACTAAGAGGAGTTCATGCAAATGTAGAAGAAAGTGCATTTGTTGGACATATTGGAGGAGACGATTTCGTTGCAATAGTACCAACAATAAATTGTGAGAAAATATGTCAAAATATAATAACTATATTTGATAATCAAGTAAAGCAATTTTTTACAGATAGAGACTTAGAAAAAGGATATATTGAAGTAGAAAACAGAAAAGGAATAATTGAACAATTTCCATTAACTTCTATATCAATAGGTGTTGTTGTCGCAGAAAAAAATAGATTTAGCAATATTCTTGAAATAGGAGAAATAGGAGCACAAGTAAAACACGCGGCAAAATCAGTGATGGGAAGTAGTTATGCGATAGATAGAAGAAATTAAAGAAGTTACAAAAAAATTCTTATAAAGCTTAAAATAAAGTAATAATAAGGAGAAAAAATTATGTATAATCGAATTTCCATAGTTGGTGGTTCTGGAAGTGGAAAAAGTACATTATGTGATATTTTAGCAAAGGAATTAAAACTTCCAGCAATTCATATAGATGCTATTAATTTTAATAAAAATTGGGAAGAAATTGACAAAGAAGAAAGAGATAAAATAATATCATCTAAAGCCTTAGAAGAAAAGTGGATAATAGATGGCAATTATAATAAAACTCTTAAAGAACGTTTTGGTAAAGCGGATTTAATAATTTGGTTAGATTATTCATCAATTATGTTGTTAAAAGGTGTTTTAAAACGATTTATAAAATTAAATAACAGAGAAAGACCTGAAATCCCCGGCTGTAAGGAACGTCTTGATTTTAAATTTTTAAAATATGTTCTTACATATAATAAGAAAAAAAGACCAGTAATAGAAAGTTATTTAAAAGATATACCACAAGATAAAGTATTAATTTTCAAAAAACAAAAGGATTTAAATAAGTGGCTTAAAGAATTTACACATAATGAGAATATTTTGGAATGTTTAAACGAAAATTAATGGGAGATTTAAAATGAATAAAAAGAAAAGTATAATTCTTGGAATAATGAGTGTGGCAGTAATTATCGGTATAACAATTATCAGTGTTAATTTATTTGAAAAAAATAAGTTTAATAATTCAGAAGAAAGAATACAAGAACTATATAATTATGGGAATTATATAGAAACAAAGGATGTAAAACCTAATACAATAGTAGCTAGATTTAATGGAGAAGAAATTTTATTTCGTGAAATAGAAACAACAAGAAAATCAATTAATTATAGTATAAATAATGGAAATGAAGAACGTAAAGATAAAAATACATTTTATGAAGTTTTAGTAAATAAACTTTATATAGAACTTGCTAAAAAATATCTAGATGAAGTAACATATAATTTAAATATAGAACAAAACTTAGAAAAAATAAAAAAAGAATGGTCAGAAGGATATGGTGAGAAAAATTTAATAACGGATTAGAAAAAATAGGAATTTAAATATAATTCCTATTTTTTTTGAAAATGAAACTTTTTTGATAATATTGAAACTCTTATTATTATAAAATATGTGCATATTATATGGAGGAAGTTATGGAAGAATTAATAAAACAAGCCCAAAAAGGCGATAAAGAAGCATTCACACAACTAATATATGAAATAAAGCAGGATTTATATAAAATTGCTAGATGTCGTTTAACTTGTGAAGATGATATAGAGGATGCAGTTCAGGAAACTATGATAGAAACTTTTAGAAATATAAAGAAACTAAATAAGAGAGAATCATATAAAAAATGGATTATAAAAATATTCTTTTGTAAATCGTTCCTCAATCGACTTTTTGCTGACAGCAAAATTGTATAAAAGAGTTCCAAGAACTGGTAAGTCCAAGATGAATTTATAAAATTTAGCATTCTTGCCAGGTATCTGACTGCTGGAAAGAATACTTTCCGGATTAATAAACAGAAGACGATCAAACAACTCTGGATTCAAACTGCATGCCATAATAGAGATTGAAGAAGAAGCTCCCGTAGCAATCACATCGGTTCTATGAC